>CAIRYL010000001.1 GCA_903882825.1 uncultured Candidatus Peregrinibacteria bacterium
GCATGTGAAACGGCATCTCCTCTGTCGTTTTTCCCAAGTCCGAGACCATCTAAAATGCAAAGAAACGCTTTTGGCATATAAAAATAAAAAATAATTTTTTAAAAAATTCACCATAAAAAACAATGGTGAAGTATGTGAATTATTCCACACCATACGAAATTTTAAAAGAAAAACAAATTTTTTATGATCGTTGCTGTCGATGTGCGTGATTTCGACGAGCAATTCGTATGCGAGAAGCTTCTCTTTCAATAGTTGCTAAAATAGATGCATATTCTTCTCCATCTAAATGTTCTGTATTTTTTCGCAGTTCTTCTGCACGCATTTTCGCTTTTTCTGCTTCATTTTCATCAATTTCTTCTGCTGTTTCTGCGGAGTTTACTAAAATTGTGAGTGCATTATTATGAAATTCCAAACAACCTCCTACGGATGATATAAAGTGCATTTCTTCAGAGATATCCCGAATAATCATATCTCCTCCTTCTGTGAGTGCACCAATAATGGACATGTGGTTTGGAAGGATAGTAATTTGTCCTCCGAGTACTGGAAGAGTCGCAGAAACAGCTTCTTTTTCAAGAATTATCCGCTCTGGTGTTATAATTTTTAAAGTAAAAGAAGTCATAGAAAAAAATTATGAGGCACGAATCACTTCATCTATATTTCCTTTTAAATAAAATGCTTGTTCTGAAATATCGTCGAGCTCTCCCGAAAGAATTTTTTCAAATCCTGTAATAGTTTCTTCCACGGTTACATATATTCCAGGACATCCATTAAATTGCGCAGCCACAAAAAGAGGTTGGGAGAAAAATTTTTGAATTTTTCTGGCTCTGGCTACTAATTTTTTATCTCCTTCAGAAAGCTCTTCCATTCCTAAAATGGCGATAATATCTTGTAAATCTTTATAACGTTGCAAAACTTTTTGTACACCTCTGGTTGTTTCATAGTGACGTTTTCCAACGATACTGGGATGTAAAATAGCGGAATTTGAATCAAGGGGATCAACTGCTGGATAAATTCCAAGTTCTGCAATTTGTCGAGAAAGAACAACCGTTGAGTCGAGATGCGCAAAAGTATTGGCAGGAGCGGGGTCGGTAAGATCGTCTGCCGGTACATATACTGCTTGTACAGAGGTAATAGATCCTTTTTTAGTGGAAGTAATACGTTCCTGAAGACCTCCCATTTCTTCTGAGAGTGTTGGTTGATATCCTACCGCTGAAGGAATACGTCCGAGTAATGCGGAAACTTCTGATCCTGCTTGTGTAAATCGGAAAATATTATCAATAAAAAAGAGAACATCTTTTCCTTCTGCATCTCGAAATTCTTCTGCCATAGTGAGGGCAGTAAGTGCTACACGTTGTCGACATCCAGGAGATTCATTCATTTGACCAAAAACCAATGCTGTTTTTGCTAATACCCCGGAATCTTTCATTTCGTGATATAAATCATTTCCTTCTCGTGTTCTTTCTCCTACTCCTGCAAAAACAGAGTATCCTCCATGTTCTTGTGCAATATTTCGGATAAGTTCTTGAATAAGAACAGTTTTGCCCACTCCTGCTCCTCCAAAAAGTCCTACTTTTCCTCCTCGCATGAAAGGACAAATAAGATCAATCGATTTAATTCCTGTTTCAAAAACTTCTGTTTTGGTGGATTGTTCAGAAAAATTTGGAGCACTCCTATGAATAGAGGAAAGTTTTCCACTCACGTTTTCTTTTCCATCGATAGGTAATCCTAAAACATTAAACATACGCCCCAATACTGGTTGTCCTACTGGAACAGAAATAGGTGCACCTGTAGAAAGTACTTTCATACCTCTTCTAAGCCCATCGGTTGACCCCATGGCTACTGTTCGAACACGATTTCCTCCTAAATGTTGCCGAAGTTCAAAAACTATTTTTCCATGATCGGTATCTACCTCCAGCGCATCGTACATTTTTGGAAGAACGCTTCCGTTAGGGAATTCGATATCTACTACTGGTCCTACTACTTGGATAAGTTTTCCAAATTGCTGATCGGATGCATTCATAAAAAGAGAAAAAAATAAAAATTATCCCCGAAGGGCTTCCATTCCGGCACAAAGTTCGGCAATTTCTTGTGTAATTTTTTGTTGACGAAGCTGGTTATAGCTTAAATTTAAGTCAAAAACAATATCGTTTGCAGAATCGGTTGCTTGCTTCATAGCCATCATGCGGAGAGCTTCTTTTGAAGCATTTGATTCTAAAACAGAATAGAAAAGTTCCATTTCTAAAAACTGAGGA
>CAIRYL010000002.1 GCA_903882825.1 uncultured Candidatus Peregrinibacteria bacterium
GGGAAAATAATAAAAAAAGTAAATAATTTATCTTTATTTTTATGAGCAAAAAATGGTTTTCGGCAAAATGTATTTTTTCTTGGAAAGATAGGGAAACAAAGAAAATAAAAGGTTATGAGGAAAGGATTATTTTACTAAAATCCATAAGCTTTGATGAAGCTATTAAAAAAGCCGAATCAGACGCAGAAAAATATAATGATTATATATCAAATACGATCGTTGAATATGTTGGATTTATTGATGTTTTTGAATTGTTTGATGAAAAAATAAAGGATTTTACAGAAGTCTATTCTATAGTCAGAGAAAGTAACCTCTTACCAAATGGTTTGTTAGACAAGTATTCTGATGACGGTACCCAAAGTACTACCTCATACTAAGCCCTACTGGTTCCATAGTCCCCGCAAGGGTCTGTGGAACCTCTGTTCTAAAATTTAATACCTTGCATGCCCTTCTCATTTCCATTTTCCAATCAGTATAATAACGCACTGCAATTAAAATCGGTATCCGTAGAGACGCATAGCAATGCGTCTGTACAAAACCAACCCATTGTGACCAATTTTACTTATTCGCCAATGGGAACCATTTCCATTGGGTGCGACTTGTAGTCGCGCCCAGAAGGTTTGGAACTTGTTCACTTTTTCCACTGCTTTGGTAGTTTTTTTTGTAATCTAAAAAATGGTTCCATTTACAAAATGGAAACAATACCAGGTTCACCTATCACCAGAAGGAATTTAAAAAGACAGTTTATAAAATTCCAACAAGTTCCAATGCCTCTTTTACCGAAAGAGATTGAGGATGGTCTGTATGATCGGGATCTTCATACTCTAGATCTGGAAAATCTGGGTCTCTCCCCAGTTTCTTTCTTATTCTTAATAAAGTCATCGTATCTTTTCTGTGTTGGGCATGAGCAATTGTTTTTGCAGTGGTTTCGTGAAACGAATACTCAATAAATCCCTCATCGATTCCTCGCGAGGGGTAATATGAATAGTCATCTTGAGCATCGAGAAGCATTTTGAGCTTTCCAAAGGACTTTCCATTATTTGACATTTTCTTATTGCAAAAATTCTCTTTTCAATATGCCAAAACGGCGGTCGCGCATTCTTGCTTTCTTTCTTTTTATTGTCAATATAAAATATGCCAGAATATTCTTGAATTATGCTGTACTCCGAACTGGTAGACGCCATTACCGATTTAAAAAAAAATGTATTTCGTGCAAAAGATTGTGCTCATCTTCCTCAAATAAAAGCCGAAAGTGAAGATTTACGAATAAAAACAGAAGTTCCAAATTTTTGGGATGATCCACAAGAAGCCAGTAAGATTTCACAACGACTTTCTAGCCTTCAAAAAAAATACGAAAAATGGGTTTATTTAGCGAATGATGCCGAAGGATTACAAGAAATGCTCGGTATGTTTACAGAAGATTCTGAGGAACAACAAGAAGTGGAAAAAGAATATGAAGCATTAAAAAAACGATTTCAGGAAGCCGAAAAAGATCTGTTATTATCTGGTGATTTTGATACCAGAAATGCCGTTTTAGAAATTACTGCCGGAGCAGGTGGAACAGAAGCACAAGATTTTGCAGAAATGCTATTGCGCATGTATTTGCGTTTTTGTGAACGAAAAGGCTGGAAATGTGAAATCTTGGAAAAATCAGAAGGAGTAGAGGCGGGGATAAAGAGTTGTCTTTTAGAAATTATAGGAGAAAACGCTTTTGGCCTACTGTCTGCCGAAAAAGGAACGCATCGTTTAGTTCGTCAATCACCATTTAATGCAAAAAATCTTCGTCAAACTTCTTTTTCTGGGGTAATGGTTACGCCGGAGTTAGAAGAAGTGGATACCGCAGATATTCATATTCCTGATAACGAAATTCGCGTAGATACTTTTCGTGCGAGTGGAGCGGGAGGACAACACGTTAATAAAACCGATTCCGCAGTCAGAATGGTGCATATTCCTACAAATATTGTGGTTGTGTGCCAAAATCAACGATCACAACACCAAAATCGTGAAAAAGCATTACAAGTTCTAAAATCTCGTTTAGTTTTAAAAATAAAAGAAGAAGAAGCTCTGAAAGCATCTCTCGTAAGAGGCGATCACACAGAAGCCGCGTGGGGGACTCAAATTAGAAATTATGTATTACATCCTTATAAATTGGTAAAAGATACACGAACGGGGTATGAACATTCAAATCCCGATCTTGTTTTAGATGGGGAATTGGATGATTTCCATCAATATTTTTTACAATGGAGAGCAAAAGGTCCGGAATAATTTTAAAAAAAGAGGGAGAAATTTTTTGCATCTTTTCGCTTTTCATTCAATAATAATCTCATGCGTTCTCTTCTTTGGCGAAAACTCGGCATTATATTTCTTGATTTCTGGCTTTTATTGCTCGGCTTTTGTTTGGCATATTTTGTGCGTTTAGGCACATTTACGCATGGAGTGTTCCCATTTGGACCATATTTTTCAGGCGCTGTTTTTATGGTTCCAATATGGATTTTTTTTCTGGCAATTGCAGGACGATATTCGGTGCTTGAAAAAACGTTTTTTGAGCATATCAGAGCTATTTTTTTAGCGTCTGTGGGAGCATCTTTGTTTTTTCCGCTTCTTTTTTATTTTCAAAATGAACTCTTTTTTTCGCGAGGAATAGTGTTTCTTATTTTTTTGTGTGGGGTTTTTTTATTGTTCGTTTCTACTTTTTTTGAACGGATGCTTCAAAAATGGGAAGTACATCGAAATAAAAATATCTCACGGCTGTTGGTTATTGGAGCGAATCGTAGTGCAGAAAAAATTATTCATACGCTTCTTTCTAATTTTTCCAGACAAAAACCAGTCGCTATTTTGGCTCCTTATGGATCCAAAAAAAAAGAAATTTGTTCGGTTCCTCTTTTAGGAAAGCTCGATGCATTGGAGCGTATTACTGATCAATACCACATTTCCGAAGTTTTTCTTTGTGAAGGGGCAGAGCATTCTATGAACATTCTTTCTTTTTGTGAAACAAAAGGGTTGCCATTTAGTACTTCTGCGGAGGCTCTTGGTATTTTTCAAAAAGATTTTGATGCACAAAAAGTAGGAGATACGCTTTTTTTAGTACTGCAACATTCTCCATTGTTTGGATGGGGACAGTTTTTTAAAAGAGCATTTGATATTGTTGTTTCCGCAGTATTGATAGTTTTTGTATCTCCATTTTTCGCTATTTCTTCTGTATATACGGTTTTAAAACAACTGCAAAAAGTATTTTTAGGAGAAATGAGTATTGTGGGACCAATTTTTTTGTCTCCAGAAGAAATTCAAAAATATTTCCCGGAACGTTTAAATGTAAGGCTTCAGCGTCGTTTTTTGTTGCGTCCGGGTATGCGAGGACCTGTTTCACAGAATGATTTTGAAAATGATTCAGAGAAAGCGTTAGAAAAAGAAATTCGATACATTCAAACCTGGAGTTTGTGGAAAGATGCAAAAATTCTTTTTTCATAATGCACATTATTATTCTTGCTGGCGGATTTGCGACACGTCTTTGGCCACTTACGGAAAAGCGTGCAAAACCACTTATTCCACTCGCTGGAAAACCTCTTCTTTCTTGGATGGTGGAACGCCTTCCGAAAGGTCTTCCAATTCTTATTTCTACCAATGCCGTTTTTGCCAATGATTTTGAACAATGGAAAAAAAATTTCCCCGAGCGCGATATAGAAATTTTTATTGAAGATAGTCGTCAGGAAGGGGAAAAAACAGGGGCTTTAGCCGCGGTTTCGCTGTGTATTACCGAAAAAAATATTTCTGATGATATTTTATTATTGGCGGGAGATAATGTTTTTTGTTTTTCTTTTGAAGATTTTTTAGGGATGTTTTCTGAAAAATCTTCTCTTCCGCTTTTGGCAGCGTATGATATGGGATCACGCGAAGAAGCGAAAAAATTTGGAGTAGTGGTTCCAGGAAACGGGGGAACGGTACAAGGTTTTGAAGAAAAACCAGAAAATCCTTCTTCTTCCTTGGTTTCTACCGGTGCATACGTATTCCCCAAAAATCTTCTCTCTTGCATTACTACGTATTCCCAAACACATGCGGATGATTTAGGAGGGATTTTTGAGTATTTTTTACAAAAAGGAGTGGAAGTAAGATATTTTTCTTTTCCAGAGCCATGGTACGACGTTGGAAGTTTCCCAGCATTTTTACAAGCTCATTCAGAAATATTACAAAATACACAAATAGTGGGGAATCGTGTTTCTTTAAAAAATACAGAATTGTTGGGATCTGTTTTTATTGCAGATGACGCGTTTCTTGAAAATGTGGTTCTTGAAAATGTGGTGGTGTTACAAGGGGCAACTATTCGGAATTCAGATATTAAAAATTCTGTTATTGGAGAGGAAGTGACCATTGATAGCATTGATTTTTATGGGAAAATTATCCGAGATGGAACATTTTTAGTCGCCTAAAAAAGCAGATGATTGTTTTTCTCTAAAAATTTGCTACGCTAGGGACAAATTCTTTTTCTTTATCCCCATGCATAAAAATCCTCAAAATTTAAATGCGTTTCTTTTTGATCAAGGATGTAGTGAAGATCTTCGTTCTTTACTCACCTTTATTGCACGAGCCGGAAAATATGTTGCTCATGCTATTAAAACAGGTGATATTGGGAAAGCCGGAACTTCTAATTTATATGGTGAAGAACAACTCTCTTTAGATATTTTAGCCGATGAAATTTTTGGGGAACATTTGGTAGAATCAAATTTGGTTTCCGCATTCGCATCAGAAGAGCAGGAACAATTAGTGACTATTTTAGGAGATAATGGGAAATTTTCGGTTGCTTTTGATCCTCTGGATGGATCTTCGCTTATTGATACAAATGTGACGATTGGATCCATTTTTGCTATTTGGGAAGGCAATGGTTTTTTAGGAAGAAAAGGATCGGAAATAGTGGCCGCCGGTTATTTTTCGTACGGACCACGAACAACTTTAGTACTTTCGCTTGGCAATATTGTGGACGAATTTGTGCTCAATGATATTGGAGAATTTCAAATTTATAGAAGTAATTTATGTATAAAACCAACATCCAAAACATTTTCTCCTGGAAATCTTCGAGCAATTCCAGAAAAACCCGCCTATGCGCATCTTTTACAACATTGGATATCAAACACAAAAACGCTTCGCTATACAGGCGGTATGGTGCCAGATATCAATTCTATTTTATGTAAAGGAAATGGAATTTTTACCTATCCTTCACATTCTCAGTATCCACAAGGAAAACTTCGTTTGTTGTACGAATGTGCTCCAATGGCATTTATTGTAAATTGTGCAGGCGGAAAAGCCGTAAACGAAAAAGGGAATCCCATACTCGATATTGCGTGTGAAAATCTGCATGATCGCACTTCTATTTTTTTAGGAAGTACACAAGAAGTAGATACCAGTATAGAATTTTTCCAAAGAATTCATTATTAATTTAAATTTTTTCTGTTTTTTTAAACCTCAATATCTGAGATGCTTTTTCGGTGCTCATTCCTTTACTTCCTACCTCATATAAAAGTTCTTCAATATTTTTTACAGAAGTACGAGAAAATGGAACAAATGTTATTTCGGTAAGGTTATAGAGGACTATTCCTTGTTTTTTAAAATATTCTTGGATCATGGTAAAACCTTTCTGGATGTATTCTTTTTTTACTATTTTTCGAATATAAGAACGAATACGATTTTTTGCGAGTGGTGTTTTTACAAAAGAAAGCCATTCTTCTGATGGGGAGATCTGGTCATCGGTAGCGGTTACAATTTTGTCTCCTGTTTGAATAACAGTATGAATGTCGCATTTTTTTTCATTAATCATTCCTCCACAACAGCGGTCTCCAATATCCGAGTGAATAGAATAGGCGAAATCTAAAAGAGTGCTTCCGATGGGAAACCTTTTTACTTCTTCGTTATTGGTGAGAACAAAAACTTCATCATGAAAAATTTCCC
>CAIRYL010000003.1 GCA_903882825.1 uncultured Candidatus Peregrinibacteria bacterium
ACTGGGAGCAAGAACATCAGTGCTATATACCATCATTTTTGCAGTTTTATAAAACACAGCTCTGGTGTGCGGAGAAGGATTCGGTTCGTTAAACAAATACGTCGCGAGATACCAAAGAATATATGAATTGGTCGGGTCAATAGTTGGTCCTACTTGGTCGACTACTAAATTCCCGTTCACGAATATTTTGAGCGCCCCCTTCCCTCCCTGAGCATTATCCCTCTCATCCAAAAAGGTATCGATCGTAATCGGTATCATGGAATAGCGAGATAACCCGTGAACTGTTGCGATATTCGTCGGAACTGTCGCTCCACCTGTTCGTTGAGCAACCATCAGTTTTATTTTAGTAGCATCAAGATCATCCGTATCAACATTTAAAGCCAAAGAAGGGTTGAGTTGAATCGTTCCTTTTATTTGCCAAATGAGCACGGGACTCAAATCGGTGGTGATAAGATCCCAATCATTTGTTCCGTCTTGGTTTCCAATCTGCACTTCAAGATCCCATCGAGCATGCACACGCGACGGCAATTGGAGTGAAGATAACATGCTTCTTCCCTTGCCAGCAGTAATAGGATCCATCGCGTTGTACCGAAGCATAGTAACAGGAACCCCATTGATTGTTGTTTTTTCAACGTTTCCGGGAATTCCATCATTGGTATAGGTTGAAAGTGTGAGCCCCTTCGCCTGCAATGTATTGCCATCCTTTTTCCCAGTAATAGGATTGATAAACGGAACGTTTCCGCTAAAATCGAACGTCATTGGTGCGCTGATAGAAATGGGAGTAGGAACACCCTGAATAAGAATATTGTAAGGCGGGATAGCAATGAACGGATTCTGTATGTTTGCACCCTTATAGTCTATTTCAGAATTAGGAATGATCGCGACATGTGTCGAGGCAGATAAACCCGACGACTGAGAAGATTCATTTCCCGCAGTATCAAGAGCAGATACGGTATACTTATAGGTGGAACCTGTCGTCAGACCTGCATCATTGTAAAAAGTATCAGCGGTTGTTCCGAGAGAAACACCGTTGCGATATATTCGATAGGAGGTAACGCCAACGTTATCAGATGAACCGGTCCAAGAAAATTGCGCCTGATGAGAAGAGATGCCGTACAAAGAAAGATTGGACGGAGTAGTCGGAGCTTGTGTATCAGACGGTACAGGAACGAGATTGTAGATCTCGGCAACATCACTGTCGGAAAGAACGCGATCAAAAAATCGTACATCATCAATCGCTCCATTAAAATATTCTGCGCTCGTCAACGTTGTACCGATACGAAGTGGAGCGGAAGATGCGGGAAGTGTTGTGGGTATCGTTCCTGACCCAGACACGGTTTTTGATACACCATTCACATAAATTTTTACCACTCCTGCATTAAACGTAAAACAAATATGATTCCAATTTTGAGACTGTTGAGCATTCAGTGAAGTTTGAACATAAATTGAACCGGGAACAGTGAGAGAGTCGGTGACTTGAAATTGCACACGACTTTGACTTGCGGGTATTCTCAAACTCCACGAATGCTGGTTATTATCTCTTTTTGAAAGTAGTGATGCCGTAGCGGTCGCCGTTTGTTTTTCCCAAAGACAGGCGCTCATTTGAGAAATGCCATCAAAAACACCTGCGGAATTTGGAATGCTCACGTAACTGCCCGCCGGAGTGAAGTCGAGTGCATTCCCGAATTTACCCGACACAGTCGTGGCTCCATTTACAATTAATCCAGTATGATTTCCCCCAGATATATCAGAAGCTAAACCATTATCAAAATTCCAATATCCAACAAGATTTGAAGCAGTATCTGCTTTTGCGTCTTCCATAAAAAATACAATGGAACACAAAAATAGAAACAAAACAAAAATTGGTTTTTTCATTAAAAAAAATACACTAGTTCCATTATATCTTGAAAATAGTATTTAGAAAATGGATCTTTTTCTTTATAAAATAGCACCTTTTTAATGATATTTTTTATGGATTATCTTATAAAGGAACTTTAGAAATCTTTCTGCACCGCATCTGTTACAAATTGTTTTAATAAATTCCAATCCCCCTTCGCAGGAAGAAGTACATACGTGCGCTTTCCACTTGGAAGTTCTTGCATTTGTGGTTGTAAAATATTGGTGCTGTTCATTACATTTCCTGTTTTTATTTTGTAGTCTTTTACTTGTAAAAATAAAAAAACGGCAGAAACAGGATTTACATCCGTCGTAACATACCGCAAAAGCACGGGAACTACTTGTTTTATTTTTTCTGCAGAGCCTTTGCTCGCTAATTTGTTTTTTATGGCGACTAAAATTTTCTGTTGTCTTTCCGCACGAGCAAAATCACTAGACGTATGACGCGTTCTTGCTACTCGTAATGCCTGGATTCCAGAAAGATGATGTGTTCCCGCATCAAAAAACAATGTTCCCTCTCCCCCATTATCTACAGTTCTATATGTAGGATCAATAAGCGGAGTTTGAAAGGTGTATTCAATTCCACCAATGGTATCAATAACGCTTGGAAACACATCCATATTTACCAAAAGAGTCGCAGAAATAGTGCGACCAAGGAGATCTTCTATTTTTTTTACAAAGAGATCTTTTCCGAATTTTGAATATAATGCGTTAATTTTTTGCTCATCCACCCATAAATCTCGAGGTATGGAGACAAGCGTAATTTGCTGTTTTTCATGACTGATAACGGCAAGAATAATAGTATCTACATTCCCTTCATTATGACCTAAAACTAAGAAATTTTCTCCTTTTTGTTCTTCAGAAGAATGAAGAGATGAAAGGCGTTCGAGTGTTTCAGTTCTTTCTTTTTCATTTGATGGATTTTTTGCAAGTATCATTTCGAGCTGATTTGTAAATCCTGATATTGGGAAAATTTTCTGAGCAATAGTAAAATTAATCATTGCTCTTTTTTTCTGTGCATCCCAATAAATATCCGCAATTTTCTCTTCTCCTTTTTGCACAGCTATAACACTCGGTGTTTTTGGATTTTCTACAAAACGAACCGAAAATGCCTGAAAATATTGAATTAATTCTGGTGTTTTGAGTGTTGTGAACAGTACTTGTTCCTCAGAAGGATTTTCTGAAATATCTTGATTGGTCAACATTTCTAATCGATCTGGAGTAAAAATCCCTGTTTCGAGCACTGTAATAATATCTGTCGCCAGCGGAATATTTTCTGTTATTGACTCAGCAATATCCGGTGCAAAAATGCCTGAACACTCAATAGCATCTAAATATAAATATTTTCGAATAGCATTTTCACGCTGACATGTTTCTTGAAAGGCAACTCGAAGTTTTCCGTTTTCCTGCAATAGCTGATACGCTGCATTTTGCAATTCCTCTTGAGATTTTTGAGTATTTTTTAAGGTTTGCCATCCTAAAAATCCTATAAAAATGAGCCCAAAAATTACTCCCAATACCATAGCCCACTTTACGAAGGATATTAAAAAGTTTTTTATTCCCCATATTCTCGAAAGGAATAGTCTTTTTCGAAAAGCAGGACGAG
>CAIRYL010000004.1 GCA_903882825.1 uncultured Candidatus Peregrinibacteria bacterium
AATTTTACAAAACAAAAAAGGGCTATTTCTGAGGAAGTTTCTACAATACAAAATGATAATTTTCGGTTTCTCACACAAGAAATTGCTATTTACTCCGGTATACTTTCGGTAAAAAATTTAAAAAAAGATGACAATCCACCAGTAAAAAAACTTAATATTTTGGGCGACACAAACACAAAAGTACAAGAAGCAACTACGGTGAGGCTTCATAAAATACAAGAGAATGCCAAAGTGCAACAAGAACATTTGGAAATTTTTAAAAAACTCGCAGATCCCAGTTTTTTTAATACACAAGGCGTAAAACAAACTGCCGAACAAATACTCAAGAAGATACAAGAAAAAACACTCCCTAGCTGGGTAAACGGAGTAGTAGAATGGGCAAAAGGTGATTACGGAACCATAACAAATATTTTTGAAAACTTTACAAGGGATTCTGCTTTCACCAATTTTGAAAATGATGTAAATCGACTCAATAATCCAAATGATGATTTTTTTTCATGGCTAAAAGATCCAAATCCTCAAAATATGGAAAAAACAAAAATTTTTATAGAACAATATTTTCTACATCAAAAAAATTTTGAAGAACATACACATACCCTTTTTCAAACCCTCACCAATAAGGGCGTAAAAGCGGAAGTAATGGTAGAATTTTTAGAATGGATACAAGAACATTATTGGGAAGGTGCTGGAATACTAGCTATAGGTGGAGTTTTTCTCAAAAAAGCTCTTCCTTTCTTACTGAAGAATATTGGAAAAACAATCGCACTATCTGCTTTTCTAATGCTCTATCCTTCAGAACTCGGAAACGGGGAACTGACTACAGATCAAAAAGATGAAATCAAAAAAATCATTGCCCAAAAAAAAGAGTAAAAAAACTAAAAAATTTCTTCCTCTTTTTTTTGAGGATTTTCCAAAATATCCTCTATTTCTTGATGAAATTTTTCTTGTCGATCTTCCGGTGTTTTTGGTTGCCCTAATTTTTGAAGCATTTTGTGTTCTCTTTTTTTTGCTTCATTCGCAAGGCTGAATATTTTTCGTGCCATGTCATGGGGATCAGGAATCATGTCAATAAAAAATTCACCAACATCATTGGCAGTTCGAATATGTATTTCACCCCAATTAAAAAGAGTATTAAAAAATCCTTTTACACTCCCCATTGCGTCTTGCACGTGTTCAAGCCGTGTTTCAATAATATTTCTATGAAAAAGTCCAACTTGTGTAATATCAATTACTCGATCATTGGTCACCACAATAACATCTAGCTCTTCGTTTAACCATCCTATAAAAGAAGAAAGAGTAATAATAGTAAGATACATACACAAAATAGCACCCAAAATGTACGCAGTAGGAGTTCCCCAATGAAGCCCTAAATAATAGGCTCCTCCAGATACCATTGCTACCACTCCTATTCCCCAAAAAAACCATTTTAAAAAACAAATAAGATCTACAATCCAATGTTTTCTCATTACAAAAACCATCTCTTCTCCAGGAAAGAGTTCAAATCCATGTAGGCTTTTTAAATTATTTTTTTCAGGCATACAAAGAAAAATGTTTATAAAAATACCATACGTAATTTTTTCCAAAATAGAAAGATACAAATAGTAAGCATCGAAAAACCTAAAATAAAAATACTCAAAAAATTACTCCAAAAATGAACATTTGAAGGTAAAATTTCTGTATTTGGGGAAGAAATAATTTTTACATCAATAGGAATATCGTGATCATCAAATACAAAAGAAAGGTGTGTCCCTGGTAAAAATATTTGAGAAAATGGAAGAAAAAATGTTCGTTGCTCCTCATTTTTTGCAAGAGTAATAAAATTCCCATTTTGAGAAACGACAAAACCATCTTTCCAAATCTCTGGGACAACAGGAATAGGAAATATGAGAGGAGGACGATTTTTATCTTTTTTATGAGGAGTAGGAGATTTTTTTGTTTTCTTTTGGTGCGGTTCTTGAAAAAGAATTATTCCACGATTCCCGTACATATCATTTACCTTTGCTTTTTTCCAAAACGTTTTTCCTTTTATATGCGCTTGCGAATCATGGAGTTCCAAAACTCCATCTGTATTTTTTAAAGTGCCAATCCAAGGACTTTTAAATAGAATTTCTTCTTGAGGTTCAAAAAAAGTAATAGGCAGTTTTTTACTACTGTTTCCATTAAAAACTTTCCATCCTCGTATAAATCCAGCCGTGTTTCCCATATTTTTTAAAACCAAGTATTCATTTCCTGTATCTTTCCCTGTTGGATTTGGAAGCACAGAAAAAAGACGTACCGAATGGATTTCGGAAATAAAAGGTAACGCTTTTGTTTTTTTTGATTTTTCTTTTTTTATTTTTTTTGCAGAAGAAACCTTTTTTTCAGTATTTTTTACAGAAGAATTTTTAGGAGAAATAGTGGATATGGAAGGAGTTTTTGTCCATATAAAATCTTCTGCAGTGTTGGTATCTTCAGGTTTTATCCGTATCAGTGAAAAATCTGATATTTTTGGATCTGCATAGATCGG
>CAIRYL010000005.1 GCA_903882825.1 uncultured Candidatus Peregrinibacteria bacterium
ACCCCGACCCGCATAGAATACGGGAATGGGAATGTTACCCAAAATACCTACGATATATCTCAAATGTACCGTTTAACGAATAAAAAAACGGTACAGACGCAAAACAATGTGTCTGTACAGAATATTTCTTATAGCTACGACGCTGTGGGAAATATTTTAAAAATTGTGGATGCTTCTACGAATAACGCCGCAAAAACCAGTGCGTATGAATACGATGATTTGTACCGGCTGACAAAAGCGAGTATTACGGCATCTGCGAATAATAAAAATACCGTTCAAGAATTTTCGTACGATATTTTGGGAAATATGCTGTTCCAGACTGGTGTAGGGAATTATACTTATGCGGGAAGTAGTCCTCATGCGGTTTCTACTATAACGCCTTCTACTGGTATTGCTACGAGTTTTGCATACGACACTGGAGGAAACCTAAAAACTGACGGGAAATGGACACATACTTGGGACGCTAAAAACCGACTTTCTTCTTCTGTTGTCCCAGCGCAAACGGGGATCCAGCAGGGAGGAATCCAGTATACTTATGATGAAGGTGTAACCCGTATACTAAAAGAAAATGTAATAACCCATAAAAAGACCATTTATGTGAATGACTACTACGATAGAGAAGATACCACTACCAAAAAATTTGTAATGGCAAATGGGCTAAAGCTCGCCACTATTCAGCTGTCATCCTCGACGGAGACAGGAATCCAGTGTTCCCCACCACAAACGGGTGATTGGACTATTACTACTAGCTGTACGCTTTCGTCTCCGCTTTCGTTTGGTGGAAATATAACGGTAGCATCGCCCGCAGTAGTAACAATAAACGCAAATGCCAGTTTGAGTATGGATTTGAAAACCAAAAAACTGCTGGTAAAACAAGGAGCAGGAGTGCTGGTACAGAAAGATGGGAAAATACAATCCGTGCCAGGAGCAACCAATAGCGGAGGAACGGGAACAAATAATGCGAACGGAATTACCTTCCACCATGTAGACCACCTCAGTAGTGGAAGTATAGATACCGACCAAACAGGAAAAGTGGTAGAACTTTTAGATTACTTTGCTTTTGGAGAAACCAGATTGGAAGAAAAAACAGAAGGATATGAAAACGATTATAAATATACAGGGAAAGAAAAAGACGAAGATACGGGTTTGTACTATTACGAAGCACGGTACTACAACAGCGCCATTGGACGGTTTATAAGTATTGATCCATGGGGTGGGGATTTGACGAATCCACAGAGTTTTAATAAGTACAGCTATGTGATGAATAATCCGATGAAATATGTGGATCCAAGTGGAAAAAAGACAGAAATATGGATAAAGTATCCAAAAGTAGATGGAGATTATGATAGGTTCAAAGAAGGTGATTTCGGACACTCTATGATGAATATAAATGGAAATTTTTATGATTTTTATACTGATGACTATAATTTTTGGACGAATAGTGGACCAGGATCATTAAGAAAGGAAAATTTACAATATCATCTTAATCGTTATAATAAAAACGATGGTAAAGGTGTGATGTATTTTTCTTTTGAATTAAATATTAATACTGAACAAGAAAAAAGAATGCAAGAACACCTAGATTATTGGAATAAAAATCAAAAAAACCTCCCTGAATATGATTTATTTACAAACAATTGTACTGAATATATCATCGAAGAACTTTTGAATCCATTTGGAGGATTTAATATCGATAATTCAGTTGATGAACCCGAGGAATTTATAGAAGAATTATACTCTAATAATAAAGTAAAAAGTTTTTATGGTGGTTATTCTTCGGCTAATGATAAAAATGGTAATGCCTTTTTTAACAAGGTTACTCCAACAAAAAGTCTGAAAAATTCCACCTATGATAAATTTGTAGATTATGTAAAAGACAAAAGAGGAATTTTTAATACCGAACTTAAACCTGCAAAATGAAAAATAAGATACTCATATTCTTAGCTTGCATAGGAACTGCATTTTTTATCTTTTTTATTTTTAAAATATATTCTTCATATCAAGAGTATCATTTTGAATATAATAATCAGGATAAAAGATTTGATCCTATTGTTCTTAATTTCCCAAAACAATTTATTCCACTTTGCATTTATGGCTTATACAGCAATAATTCTCAAGTTTTGAAGGAAAATATCTCTTCGTCTATTTCTATGAAAGATATTTTCGGACATGAAATATTGTGGAAAAAAGATTTTGAACCCCAAGAAAATGAGATTGCTGTAGTGAATTTTATGGATTGTGGAAAAGAAAATTCGTTCACTTTTACAGTTTTAAATGAAGAAAAATTAAAGAATGCAGATGTATATATTAAAAGAAAAATTATTGCTGAATATGAATATGGAAACGCATTAAGTTATATTTTAGGAGTAATTATTTTTATCTTTTTTCTTATTGTAATTTTGCTCTTCTTTATTTCTCACTTTAGAAGTATGAAAGGCTGGAAAAATATATTGTTTTGGGGAATATTTTTTTTATCAGGATTATTGTTTAGCACCATTATGTATTGGCTTTTAGGTGTATAATCAATGTGAATGATAATTCATAATTCTTTTCTCATCGGCATTCTTTCAACTATTTTTCTTTTTGGATGGTATGAAAGACCAGAAACTCATCTTCCTGATAAACAAGTTATTATTCAGGGAATAGATAAATATCAGAAAGATATTGATGAAAATCTAAGGGCTTTAACTCTTTGCGAAAACGATGCACTTGGATTTTCAACAGAAGGTTCTAATTTATTGGCTTACTACAAAGATAAAGAATTCGTTAAAATTACTGCTACTCATTTTGGGGAAACGGGAAAAATGGAAGAAAATATGTACCTCAAAGATGGAAAAATCCTCTTTCTTCATTCTGTACATACCAATTATGATCGATTTATTTATGATGAAGGAGAGGTTCAAACCCTTTCAGAAGAGAAAGAAGATTTGTATTTTTCAGAAGGGACACTTATTTTATGGGTAAAAGACAGAGTAACGATACCAGAAAATTCTCCCGAATATCATGCACAAGAAGAGGAACTGAAAAAAAATTTAGATGAATTAAGATCATTCCTCACCAAAGAAAATTGTAAGAATCTGCTGGTTCCATAATCCCCCTTGTGGGGCTGTGGAACCTATCAGAAAACTGTTCTAAAAATTGATCTGTTTTGTTTGACTGATGAGCCAGTTGGTAAAAAATTTTTGCATTGGCACAAAAAAGGAACCGTTTATACGGTTCCTTAAAACCAAGCTTGTAAAAAACGGAGCAGGGGTTTTAGTAAAACAGGGGGCAAAAATTGCCTCTGTTTCTGCTCCTGTCACCACTGTTCCTGTCATTCCTGCGGAGGCA
>CAIRYL010000006.1 GCA_903882825.1 uncultured Candidatus Peregrinibacteria bacterium
TATTTCTTGAAAAATGCCATAATATGTATTTTTTTCAAAATCAGCATTTTTAAAAAGAAGAAGATGTAATGAATTCATAAGCCTTTCCCAATGTTCTTCAAAAAAAAGAAGAGTTCCATCGTGCACTCGCAGTGTTTCGTACACGCCATCGCCATATAAAAATCCATGATCAAAAGGGGAAACGAAAGCTTCGGATGATAAAAGAAATTGATTATTTAAAAATACGAGAGAGTTTTGAGACATATACCGATATTAATTGGCTTTTGTAGCGCATTTCTCTTCTGACGCTTCCATTGCTTCCGTGTCAATGGTGCCGTATAAAGAATTCATAGCCGAAATTTCATTTCCCATACTACTGAGATGGTTTTTTACCACATCTTGGAAAAATTGAGTATAGCTTTCTTGTTTTGTTGTTTCTTCCCCCGCAGTGCGTGTGGTGTAATTATTTGAAGTGGTCAGAAATTTTCCTTCTGCTTGTAATTTTCGTTGATCACTATCATCTTGGCACGCTTGAAAAACAGAAGAAATATTTTCTATTCCAGGCGGAAGTTTAGAAAGAATGAGATCACAGTTATCATATTCTGAATCTTGTAAACGAAATAACACTTGATTCATAGAATCTAGCTCTGCGATACGTTCTTCTTTTGTCTTTTTCTTTGTTTCTTTTTTTGGAGTTTTTGATTCGGGAGTAGTGGCTTGAACAGAAGATGAAGATGTTGAAGATGTCGTTTTATTGCTATTTGTAGAAGAGGTGGAAGATTTAGGTGTTATAACACTTTTTGGTCCCTCATTTTGTTGTGGGTTGTCATATACTAAAAAGGGGAGTGGCTTCCATATCCATACAAATTTTCCTCCTGCATTTCGAAAAAGATTCGCAAATGCTGTTAAAAACCATGGTTCAGTAGGCGCATCATTTGGAGAAAGTTTTCCAGAAAGTCCTGAAAGAGGCTGTAGTACATTAAGACCTTTATGAATAGAACATTCAATACAATCATTATCTTGCATTTGTACCTTTCGGTAGCCAGGAATAAGCGTAATGTGAATACAAATAATATCATCGCATCGCAAATCTATACAAACCCTCTTTCCAAAAAGTGCCACTTGTTCTCCCGTACATGTATCTTCTGTATTCTCTGGAAATGCGGATGTATTGAGGTAATTTCTGGTTCGTGATCCTGAAAAATTTCCTAAAAGACGTTGTCGTTGAAGTTCTGCTTCACGCGTATTATTGTTTTCCGATTCATTTCCGTTTTTTGTATTGTCGGAACCAGAAGATCCTGAATCAGATGGTTTTTTTACAAAAAGAGCCTCGGGATCAATACACATTTGAGCAGGATCTTGAGTATTTTTATTGGAAGGGTCTTTTTTATTGGTATTTTCAGTTTTTGTATCGGTATTTGTGCCATTGGCGTTATTGTTGAGACTTCCGTATTGCACATTTTTTGAAGCACTATACGAAGTGCTTCCCGGTGGTAAAACCCCACTAACGCTATTTTCATCAAATAAAAATGGATTTGGACCACCTGAAATTTTTGCATTTCTTCCAAAAAAAATAGTATCAATAATGTTTAAATCAACAAGAACGTCAAAACTGCCATCTTCGAGTGTGCCATTTGCCCACACACTTTCCGAAAGGGATTCCCAGTGTAAACGGTATTCTTGTTGTAAAATTTTTATTTCTTGTGCGTATGTTTTTTGTATTTTTTCTTTGCATTGATAGTAATCCACTAAAATACTGGAGCTTTTACAAATTATATTCAGGTCTTGTACTGTTTCGTTATTTTTCAATATTCGTTGAATAATTTCCGAAATAGGAGTGGTCACCATCTCTTTTACGGTACTGCGTGTTTCACCCGCTAAAGCAGACGGAGCAACAACAGGAGAAATATTTAACAACATTTCCATATTTTTCAGCGCTTTTTCTTCAATTTCATCACTTTTTTTATAAATAGTCATGTATAAATCTTCTTCTGGAAAACGAAAATAGGTATATTCATCATCTTGTGCGATGGCACAAAAGCCAAAATATGGAAAAAAGAAAATGCCGAAAAAAAGAAATATTATTTTTTTCATTGAAGAGGAACTTTAGAGCCACTATTGGTAAATTTTGCGGGAATATTTAAAACAATACCTACAAAATCTCTGAGGGCGTTTTTTTCATCTATGAGATCTTGAATAATCATTTGGAGTTTTAAATGGATAGCATAATACATACGCATTTGTGCATACATTCGGAGAGAAATAATAAGCGTGTTGTCTGCTTTTTCCATTTCTACATCGAATACATTTTCAAGTGCAAAGAGTTTTGGAGCAGATCCCGACAATAGTTCGCCTGTGCTGGCAACAAATTGAGGATTATTTCGATATTGATAGAGTATACATTGGTATTCCCGAAGCCTTTGTGTGAGCTCCCTGGTAAAAAGCAACGAATCGGTTTGGGCTTTTATATTTTTTGATTTTTCTGGAAGATTTTTTTCTTGATATGCGTCTTCCGTTAACTGTTTTATTTTCGTAATTTCCTCATTAAATCTTTTGTTTATACGGGGATGATACATTTCTTGTACTTGGGAAAGGGCAGAATTCATATCTTTGGATTCATCAAAAATCTTTTTATATTCATGGTAATCAGTATAAAAAGTGTATTTATTTATTTTTTCACCAGATGAAAGATCACTGGGTGGACATTCATTTTCCAAAAATCCTATTTTTTTTGTTTGATCTTCTGCAAAACTGAGAGGCTGATGAAGCCCAAAAAATAATAAAATGCCAAAAAAGAAGAATATATTTTTCATGATTTTTTTGTTTCCGGGATGGTGCAGTTTACTTCTTTTACAATTCTATTGAGAAGCTTTACGAATCGCCCTACTTTTTCATGAAGAGTGGTGAGGCGCTTCGTGAGCTCTAAAAGTTTTCCTGCAAAAACGCCTTGAATTTCCAATGAAAGATTTTGAGAAAAATCATTTCCGATTTCTGTGAGTGCATATTTTTTTTTGCGTGATTCAAATTCTTCACATTGCTGACGAATAGTTGTTTGATCGAGCGTGAGATTGAGAATTTCTGTATTACAGGCATTGTATTGCATATCAAGTGTAGTAAATGCTCCTTTTGCATTTGTATAGAGGGATTCTGTGGAAGTACTGACGCCTAAATTACATTCATTTGGTAAATCATCGGTTGATTTTTCTGTTTTTCCAAGACCCCAACAAATAGTAGAGGTATAACAAAGATATCTTCTATTTAAAGCAGAAATTTCTTTTGTTTTGGCAACGGCACCAAATGTAATATTGGTAAATATTTTTTTGCGTTCTTCTTCCCACAAGTAATCTGCCACCGAAAAACTATGAATAATGGATTCTTTACAAGTGAGATTTAATTTTTGAGGAGGGGATTCTTCGGCGTATACCGGAAAAGAAAGTATCAAAAAAAGAAATCCTCCTATAATACACTGAGCTTTTTTAAGCATGGACACTTCTTTTAAAAAACCAAAACTATTGTGCCCCAAAAAGAACAAAAAACAAAAGAAAAGAGCAAGGAAATGGGTTTGACACTGTGCGCTTATTTTTTGTACACTTTGCAAGTATATTTTTTGGTACCTATTTTATGATGTCGAAATCAAACACGAGAAGAAGAGCAAGACGACACGGATTTCTTTCCCGAATGAGAACACCAGGAGGAAGAGCTGTTTTAAAGCGTCGCCGAGCTAAAGGAAGAGCAATGTTAACGGTTTAGTATTTTTTATGGCGCTTCCATCGCAGTATCGCCTTAAAAATCCTCGACTTCTTTCCGCTATACTTCAAAAAGGGAAATCAATACGATGCCCTTTTTTTGCGGTTCGATTTTTACCAACGCTTTCTGGCACCGCACAGGTAACGGTGATTATTTCTAAAAAAACAGAAAAATTAGCTGTAAAAAGAAATAAAATGAGACGAAGATGCTTGGAAGCATTTTTAAAAGTTTTTAAAAAATTAACGGAACCATGTCCATTTGCAATAATAATTTTCCCCTTTGAATCATCTCAGCACACTTCTGTAAGTATTTTAGAAGAAAATATAACCGACATACTTTTAAAAATACACTGTACAAAACTGTAAAAAATAGCTATAATCTCACGATTTTTATAAAAAAATGAGTGGAGAAAGTTTTTCATATACATCAACAAATGACTACGGCGTACCCCCAAATGAAAAAACTGAAGGAGAAAAAATTTCTAATTTTTTGAATATTTTAGCAGGAATAAACACTCAAACCAGTGCAGTGCTTACTGATTTTTTAGAGAAACCAGAACAAATACGGTTAGCAAGTGAGTTTTGGGAAATGTTTTCCGGAAAAATGGTTTCAAATGATTCTCTTCTGGCAAGCCTCACACCAGCAGAAAAAACAGAATTGCAAAACAGTAAAAAAAACTACACCGGAACTCCCACACAAAAAAAAATACTCGCAGAATATGCGAAAGAAATTGCAAAAAATCCCATTAAATATGGAAATGAAACAGTTTTTTTACTTCGTGTTTTAAAAGTGCAAGATATTGATACATGGGACACTCAAAAGATAAAAGATTTTTTAAAAAATGCATCCTCTGAGGAATTTTATGCGATTGCGTGGATATATAGTATTGGAAAAAATGGAAATGTTACTATTTTTACTTCAAAAATAAGAGATCTTTTATACCCGGGGCAACAAGATTCTATTTATACTCCTACGGAATTTCCTGATGATTTACAAACATTAATACAACAAAAAGAGAGCGAAGAAAATATCCCAAAAGATCTTTTTAAAGCTGTTCTTTTACATGAATCACATGGTGATCCGTTGGCAATTTCTCCTTCTTTTTGTATGGGAATTGCACAGTTAAATTCATACATAGCTTTGGGAGCTGGGAAAAATAATTGGGGACGTGTAAATCCGTTTAATCCAAAGGAAGCTATTGGAAGAGGTGCAAAACTCTTAGGATATTTATTAAAAATTTTCACAAAAGAACGATACGGAGAAGATGCTATTGCTTTAGCAGTTACCGCATATAACGCAGGGGAAACGGATGTAAAAAATGCGTATAACAGAATGCAATATCTTAATTCAAAAAAAGATTCCGTTCAAAAAAACGGGAACACTGGTATTTTAGGTATGCCATTGATAGATTTGGGGAATATTGTGTGGAAAAAGGATTGGAACAGTATCCTCCCAAAAGAAAGAGAACCTGATTCATTTTCATTACAAAATAATGATAATGAAATGAATTTTTCTCAAAATGGAGATTCTGTATCGAATTCTTTGAATATTAAAAGTGCGGTTGGAGTACATTGGAAAAACTTACTCCGTCTCCCAGAATCTGGAAAATATTGGGAAAAGGTGAATAAAAATTGGTAAGAACTAAAAAAGAAATAAAAATATGTAAGAGTGGAATCTTTTTTTTTGTGTTCCAAAAGCGTACAGTATTTTTAGTTTTCTTTTTTTTAAAATATGTCTCATTCTCCCATAAATGCTGGATTTGAACGTATAGAACGGGAAGGTTCAAAGGTTGTTGCCAGTGGTGCGCACATGCTTCCTGCCGCAAGCCTTATGATGGCAGCAGGTGTATTATCAAAAATCTCTGATCGTAAAAAACCTTTTATTACGGTCGTTAATTCATATACCACACAAATTCCTGGGCATGCCCATTTACGGACACTGGGGGATTTGCTCGTAACACTCTTAAAAAAACGAGGATATAATGTATGGGAAGCCAATGTGGGAGGATGTGTAGATGATGGAATCGCTATGGGACATTTTGGAATGAAATATTCGCTTGCCAGTAGAGAGTTGATTACTGATCAAATAGAAACGATGATGGGAGCTCATCCCTGTGATGCATGGATTGGGATTGGGAATTGTGACAAAATTGTTCCTGGAATGCTCAATGCCATGGTTCGGCTCAATATTCCTGCATTGTATCTTTCGGGAGGACCAATGCTTGCAGGAAAAGATAAAAAAGATTTGGTGAGTGTGTTTGAGGCGGTGGGAGCAGAAGCATCTGGAAAAATGACAGAAGCAAAATTAGCAGAAATTGCTGGAGAAAGTTGCAGAACTTGTGGTAGTTGCGCAGGAATGTTTACTGCGAATTCTATGAATTGTTTAGCAGAAGTATTGGGGTTGGCGTTGCCAGGGAATGGAACCATTCCTGCGGCACGCTGGATAGATACAGAAAAAATGACATGGGAAGTAAATCCCGATCGACTGCATTTAGTGGAAAAAGTAGCGGATTCTATTGGGGAAATTTTGACGAAAAAAATCCGTCCTTGTGACATTGTTACGCGTGAAGCGATTGATAATGCCTTTATTCTCGATCTTGCTATGGGAGGATCTACCAATACGGTTCTTCATACTTTGGCATTGGCGCACGAAGCAGGAGCAGAGTATTCATTACAAAGAATTGATGAACTTTCCCAAAAAACGCCCAATGTGTGCAAAGTTTCACCGAGTCGTCCGGATATTCATATTGAAGATCTTCATCGCGTTGGGGGAATTTCGGCAGTATTAAAAGCAACTTTTAACAGTGGTGCTCCCTTACAAATTTCTCAAAAAACTCTTACGGGAAGTATTGCGAGTATGATAGAAAATGCGAAATCGGCAGATGGCGATATTATTCGAGAAGGAAAAAATGTATTTAGTAAAACAGGCGGACTTGCCATTTTATTTGGAAATATTGCACCTAAAGGATCGGTGGTAAAAACCGCAGGAGTAGATGCAGATATGATGCAATTTTCTGGACCTGCGAAAGTATATACTTCTCAAGAAGATTGTTTACATGCAGTATTAGATGGAAAAGTGCAAGATGGTGATGTAGTGGTTATTTCGTATGAAGGACCGAAAGGAGGACCCGGAATGCAAGAAATGCTTTCTCCTACTTCGGCTATAAAAGGGCGGGGGATTCGTGCAGCACTGATTACTGATGGACGATTTAGTGGTGGAACACGTGGGCTTTGCATTGGGCATATTTCGCCTGAATCAGCTTCAGGTGGTCCATTGGCGATTGTACAAAATGGAGATATTATTGATATTGATACAGAAAAACGAACACTTGATGTTCGCCTTTCGGACTCCGAAATTGCGAAACGCATGGCCGAAATGAAGCCATTTACTAAAAAAGTAACACGAGGATGGCTTGCACGGTATGCACACTTTGTACAAAGTGCAGATAAAGGAGCAGTAATGGGAGAATAATTATTAAATTTCTACTTCTTCGTCAAAAAATCGGATTTCTACATCAGGAAAGTTTTTTTGAAGAACTTCTCCAAGTCTTTGTATTCCAAGGCGTTCAGTGGCGAAATGTCCTCCAGCAACAAAATTAAGACCTCGTTCTTTTAAATGATGGTATGCGGATTCTTTTAATTCTCCAAATACGAATGTATCTGCTCCCAAAGACATTGCATATTGGGAATAATCGGAAGCCCCACCAGAAATAATGGCAACCCGTTGCACAAATGCGGTTCCAAAGTTTTCTGCAAAAGGTGCTTTTGTTCCGAGTGATTCTTCTACTAATCGTATAAAAGCAGGAAATTCCATTTTTTGTGAGAGATCACCAATCCATCCGATATCACATTTTTCAATATTTTCTAATCCTAATAATTCTGCGATAGCGATATTATTTCCCACCAATTCATGAGCATCTAAAGGAAGATGAAATCCTGCTAATCCTATATTTTTTTCTAAAAGAATACGGAGTCTTCCGGCGAGAATATCATCAATGCGATCTATGGTTCCAAAAATAAGACCATGATGAACGAGACACAGATCGGCATTCCAATGAGAGGCTTCTTGTAAAAATGCTTTTGATGCCGAAACCCCTAGCGCTATACGAAATACTTCTGTTTTTCCAGGAACCTGCACCCCATTATGACAGTGGTCTTCATATTCATGTGTTCGTAAAAGAGACTGGCAGAAAGAGATAATATGAGTACTAGAAGGCATATTTGAGAATTTAAAAGGAAATTGTTATGATCATAGCAATTTCCTTTTAAAAAAACTATGCATTCATCTCTTCCAAAAAGCATTCAAGATCTTGTTGAATATTTTTCAAGACTTCCTGGTATTGGTCCAAAAAGTGCTACTCGACATGTATTTTATTTATTGCAATCTTCTCGTTATTTTCAAGAACAATTTGGAACAGCTTTATTACGTCTTTCCGACAATATTCAACATTGTAAATACTGTTTTCATTTCGCAGACGAAGACGTATGTTCCATTTGTTCTAATCCAAAAAGAGAACAGGAAAAATTATGCATTGTAGAAACTTCCGTAGATATTTTAGCGATTGAAAAAACAAACGCATTTCGAGGACGATATTTTGTTTTAGGTGGCGTTTTATCTCCTATGAATGGAATTGGACCGCAAGATATTCGAATTTCATCACTGTTACAAATTTTAGAAAAGAGCGAAACAGAAGCCATTCAAGAAATTATTTTAGCACTTCCTTCGACAATGGAAGGAGAAGCAACTGCTCATTATCTTTTTCAAAAAATTTCAAATCTTTCTGATAATAAAAAAATTTCTCGTATTGCAAGAGGTATTCCGCTGGGAAGCGAAATACAATATGCGGATGAAAATACCCTTGCCAGAGCCTTTGAGGGAAGACAAATATTCTAAAAATTTATACTCTTCCTCGAAATTTTAGAGCTTCTAAAATTCTTCTGACCACTAACACAAAGGCAGCTTTTCGGTATGATATTTTTTGAATTTGTGCAAATTCTACAATATCGTGGAATGCACTGAGCATTATTTTTTTCAGTTTTTCTTTTACCTCTTCTTCAGTCCAATAGTAATTGGCAAGATTTTGAACCCATTCAAAATATGAAACCGTTACTCCTCCTGCATTCGCCAAAACATCTGGGATTACTAAAATTCCTTTTTCTTCTAAAATTACGTCTGCTTCAGGAGTAGTAGGACCATTTGCCAATTCTAAAATAATTTTTGCTTTTATGTTTCCAGCATTCCCTTCATGAATTTGCCGATCCAGTGCAGCAGGAATTAAAATATCACATTCGCATTCCAATAATTCTTCATTGGTCATTATTTGTACTCCATCTGCCATAAGTTTTTTGGCATCGCAAATATTTCCTTCACAATAAATATGATGGAGCCCTCCTTTTTCATGTTTTTGCGTTGCTATTTGTTGAGGATCGAGTCCATTTGGCGCATACAGTGCTCCATGAGAATCTGAAACTCCTACAATTTTGTATCCCAAAGAATGTAAAATATTGGCAACATGAAGCCCAGCATTTCCAAATCCCTGAATGGCAACTTTCATTCCTTCGGGTGTTCCATTTTGAATTTTTATCAGTTCTTCTAAAACATACACACCTCCTTGTGCGGTTGCTGTTCCTCTTCCCAAACTTCCACCCAATGCCAAAGGTTTTCCCGTAATAAACCCAGGAGCACTTTTTCCATGAATTTTCTCAAATTCATCCATCATAATTCCCATAATTTCAGGGTTGGTATACACGTCCGGAGCAGGGATATCTTTTTCAGGACCTACAAAATCTGCCATAGCACGAACCCATCCACGAGAAATTTCAGAAATTTCTCGATCAGAAAGTATTTTTGGATTACATTGTACCCCACCTTTTCCTCCTCCGAGTGGAATATTTACCACAGCACATTTAATAGACATGAGTGCTGCCAGTGCCTTTACTTCTTCAATATCTGCTTCGGGGTGAAATCTGATTCCGCCTTTATATGGACCACGAGCATTAGAGAATTGTACTCGATATGCTTTAAATTTTTTTTCGTGTGTATCATCTCCAATAATGGAAATTTCTTTTTCCAGAATTCGATTTGGCGTCTGTAAAATTTTTAATTCTTTACTGGAAAGCCCTAAAATTTTTGAGGCGTTCTCTAAAATTTCTAAATAATTTTGGAAAGGATTTTTTTGGGACATAAAAAAAGAAAAAAGCACACCCATTCTAAATGAATTTTTAAAAAAGAATAAAGGTTTTTTAAAAAAATACATGCTTCACGATTTTGTTTTTTTATGTAAAATAAAAATATCTCTTATTTTTTTTATGGATATTGCAGATATTCGCCTAAAAATTGATTCAATAGATGAAAAAATTTTTGAAGCTATTGCGCAAAGGCTAAAATTAGTAGAAGCAGTAGTAGAATGGAAAAAAAACAATAAAATGCCTATTTTTGATGCTGATCGAGAAAAAAAAATTATCGCTGAAAAGAGGGAATTAGCAGAAAATCTTGGAATTTCGCCAGATATGGTAGAAGAAATTTTACGTTCTATCATCGCAGAATCGCATACACGAGAAAAACAGTTTCTTTCTGGTGATAATACTTCTCCCAAAAAAATTAGAAAAAAACAGATTACGACCACACTTTCTCTTCTCGAAATTTTTCAAAGAATATCAGAATATGATACGGATGTATTTTTTTTAGAATCCCTTGGCGAAGATGAATGGAGTGAATATTCTATGATAGGATTTGCACCAAAACATATTTTTGCAGGACGAGGAAATGAAATTTTTCAGGATGGAGTTTCTCTTGGTGTGCACGATAATCCATTAGATTGGCTTGAAAAAGAATTTCTTCCGTACCAGAACCTTATTCCTGGAATATTGAGAAATGGTTTTATGGGCGGAATGGTGGGATATCTTTCGTTTGAAGCAATACAATATTGGGAAAAAATAAATCTTTCTTCTCATTCAGATTTTTATGATTTTGAATATGGGCTTTTTTTAGACACGCTTATTTACAATAGAAAAACAGAAACGCTCGAATATATTTTTTTAGAAGAAGACAGAAGTCAAATAATTGAGGATTTTTTGCAAGATTCTCCAAAACCATTTTTACCGTTTTCAGGAAACCAAGAAATTTCAAATTTTTCAGATGAAGAAATAGAAGAAGCGATAAAAGAATGCAAAAATCATATCGTTGCTGGAAATATTTTTCAAATTGTTCCTTCTCGGCGTTTTTCATATACGTGTAGCGGAAATCCGCTTCATTTATACTGGCAATTACGAGAAACAAATCCTTCCCCGAATATGTTTTTTCTCCGATTTCAAAACCGTCACCTTATTGGATCTTCACCAGAAATGGTAGGAAAAACAGTAGGAAAAAGAATTGAAACGTATCCCATTGCTGGAACGAGAAGTAGGGGAGAAACACCTCAAGAAGATGCTCAAAAGTCTGCAGAACTTCTTTCTGACCCAAAAGAAATTGCAGAACACCTGATGTTGGTGGACATGGCACGAAATGATTTAGGAAGAGTTTGCGATTTTGGAAGTGTAAAAGTGGAATCTATAATGGCACTTAAAAAATATTCGGTAGTGCAACATCTTGTTTCTACCGTTACTGGACGCATAAAAGACGGAATTTCTTCTTTTCGTGCAGTACTTTCTAATTTTCCAATGGGAACGGTTTGCGGTGCTCCACGAATAGAAGCACTCAAAATTCTTCAAAAAATAGAAAAAACACCACGTGGACCGTATTCTGGTGCGGTAGGGTTTTGGAGTGTAACGGGAGATGTCACATTAGCACTCGCTATTCGAGCTTTCTTTTTGGTGAAAGAAAATGGATTTTCACAGGCTGGAGCAGGAATTGTATACGACTCAATTCCTCTGTATGAAAGGAATGAAATAGAAAAAAAATCAAGAAATATTCGGGATTTACTCTAATTTATTCCCATTCTATCGTTCCTGGTGGTTTACTCGTTAAATCATAAAAAATGTGTGAAATTTTCCCTTCGCATACATCTAAAATTTCCTGTGCCATTTTTTCTAAAAAAGAAAATGGAAGATCTGGTACATTTGCAGTCATGGCATTTTCGCTTTCAATAGGACGTAAAATAATGCTTTCGGTTCCATTTGTTCCAACAGGTACTAAAATAACGGGAAATTGCCAAATATTTTTCGTGATATCTCCATTTTTTAAACAAATATCTCGTACAACAGCATCTGCTTTTTGCAGAACATGTATTCGATCTTTTGTAATCTCTGAAAAAGCTTGAAAAGAAATATCACTGAGATTCCCTTTGAGGACGAATAAAACACGATTTAAAACTGGAAATTTATTGGGGATTTGTGTCGCCAGAGAGATGAGATGTTTCCATTTTTCTTCTTCTGAGTATTTTTTATGTTCTTCTGTAGAATTCATTTGTAAAACACATGGATGACGATAACTTCTCCCATCTCCTTGAACACCTACGGATTTAATGGGTAAAATTTTTGTACAAATAATTTCGGTATTTTCTTCGTCATGAAGAATACTCTTTTCAATCTTTTGAGCATTTGGTAAAAAATTTGGAGCATTGGCACATAAAATACGAACACCAAGCCCAGGACCTGGAAAAGGATGACGAGTAATAAGATTTTCTGGAAGTCCTAAAATACGTCCTACTATTCGTACTTCGTCTTTATAAAGCTCTGAAATCGGCTCTATTATTTTCCCTTCGGCAATCATCTTTGAAATTTTTGGAACACGATTGTGATGCGTTTTAATTTGGGAAGAATGTTTTGTAGAACCGCTTTCAATTGTATCTGGATAAATAGTTCCTTGTGCTAAAATCCATTCCTCAGGATTAAGAGACAACCGTTCACTTACTACATTTTGAACATCTAAAAAAGTGTCGCCAATAATTTTTCGTTTTGTTTCAGGATCAAAAACTCCTTCCAGTCGAGACAAAAATATATCTTGTGCTTCTTCAATATGAAGCCCTTCAAAACCCGCTTCTGCGAGCATTTTTTTTACCTCTTGCGCTTCATTTTTTCGCAGAAGCCCATGATCAATAAGACATCCAAAAACCCTCTCTTTCCCTAGTGCTTTTTTTAAAAGCGCAAAACACACACTCGAATCTACTCCTCCAGAAACCAGGAGAAATACTTTTTTCTCAAAACATTTTTTTTGAATTTTTTGAATTTCTTCTTCTATAAAATTTTCTAGTGACCATTCTGATTCTTGTTCACACAGTTCCACAAAATTCTTTAAAATAGTCATTCCATATTCGGAATGTGTTACTTCCGGATGAAATTGAACTCCAAAAATTTGTTTTTGAGAGTGTTCCATAGATGCTACCGTGCAGTCGGGAGTGGTTCCTGAAATTTGAAATCCTTCTGGTAAAACCGTTACATGATCACCATGACTCATCCACATGGGTGAAAATGAAGGAAGTCCCTTAAAAATAGTATGCTTTTTTTCTGAAAAAATAGGAGAAAAATTTGATTTTCCAAACTCATGAATATCTCCACTTTGTACTATGCCTCCCAGTATTTTTGCAATAAGTTGATGCCCATAACAAATTCCTAAAATAGGAATACCCATTTCTAAAATTTGGGGATCCACTTGTGGAGAATTTTCCTCAAAGACAGAATGTGGTCCTCCAGAAAAAATAATTCCGGTTGGATTTTTTTGTCGTAATTCTTCAAGGGAAATATCGTTTGAAACAATTTCTGAATATGCTTTGCATCTTCTTACACGATTTGCAATAAGATGCGCATATTGACCACCAAAATCAAAAACAACAAGAGCCATGGAAAAAATGGAAATAAAAAAATCTTTTATAGATTACTGTTTTTTTTATAAAAATAATACTCGATTCTTTTTATGAATTGGGTATACTCATATTTGTTGTATATTTGTCTTCACTATGTCATTTTTAAAAAAAATTTTTAAAAAAAAAGAGGATTCCTCTCAAATAGTTACAGAAAAACAAAAAATATTTATATTTTCTTGGTGGAAAATTTTTATAGGAGGAGCTTTTTTATTTTTAGGATTAATATTTTTAATACTCACTATTTGGCTTTACTTTTCTTCTTTTTCAAAATCAGTAGCTGGGATGCTTCCTTCAGAAAATTTAGCAATACTTTGGAAAACATCTACTGTTCATTTAGGGAATATTGCTCAAAATTTAGGATATGAAAAACTTCCAGAAGGTTTTGGGGAAGGAGAAGAAGAAAAAGGAATTGCGGTATATGCATTAGAAGGAATCCCAGTCCCCGTATTTTTCATTGCTACTGATCCATTTCATGCAGAATCTTGGAAAAATAAATTTCCAAAAAATTCCAAATCTCTTTTTTGTAATACTTCAGATTTGGGATTAGTATTTTGTACTCCTTCTCAAAAAATGTCATTTTTACTCACTGAAGCGAAACAAAATAAAGAAAATTCTTTAAATACGGATGTCGCATTTTCTTCTTTTAAAACAAAACTTTTAACAGAGAAGGAATGGTTTTTTGGAAATACAAAAAATATAAAAATAGTATTTCCTGTCATTTTTAAAAAAATAATAGAAGGAAA
>CAIRYL010000007.1 GCA_903882825.1 uncultured Candidatus Peregrinibacteria bacterium
CCCAAAATCTTTAATAGGATTTTCTGATTTTAAAAGATGAGTTTGCAAATCTTTTCCTTTTTGAGGTGCAAAGAGCATTCCAAGACAAATTCCACCAAGAAGTCCAATAAAAGGAGTAAAAAACAGTGCTATAAAAAGTCCAAAAATGATTCCAACAGAAAGTTTATTCATAAAAAAAACAATAAAATAAAGAAAGTTTTTCTTCGCACAGCCTTTAATATAAAAGTTTTCTGTACTGAAGATTTTTTAAAGTCCTGATGTGTTCCGAAGCGTTTTTGCCATTTCTCGAGCAGTAGCAATCTGTTCTGGAACCGTAGATCGAACTGCAAAATGAGTAAATTCGTCTCGAGGGACAACCATTCCATACTCTGATTCTCTCTCTTTTTCCTCTTTCCCGTCAAGAATTTCTACAATAATAATAGCATTTTGTTCATTTGCTGGCGTATTTGCGAAAAATACACGGGAAAGAAATTTTTCCTTTTTTTCATGATCTGATGAATAATAGAGATTTTTTGGGTACGCTATTTGAAAATGAAAGGCAGTATCAATATAGAGTGTGAAATCTTCAGGAATTCGTACCGGGTTATTGTTATTTTGTAAAAATATTTCTGGTTCTGCTGAAATTTTTTGTTCCATTCCCGTTATGAGCCTCCAGCGAGTGGTAATTCCTGGAATATAGTGAGCAAGCATTTCTGTGCTCACCGATCTGTTTTCTTCAAGATGATATTGAAATACGGTTCTATATGTTTCATTTCCCTTTGTATATTCAATATCTATTTTTTTCCCTTCGTAGAATGTTATTTTTTGTATTTCCCATGCTTTTTTCACAGGTGCGATACGGAAAAGATTCTCCTGAAAATATCTGAGTACTATTGGAATTTCTTGTTCTTCCAGAGTGTTTGGTGATATTTTTTTTTCTTCCGATTGACTCTCTTTTTCATTTCCCGATGTTGGAGAAGGCGTTATTGTTGGTATATTTTCAAAAGAAATACTGCTGAGAAATTCATAAAAAGAAAATTTCTCTTCTGCTCCTCCTTCAAAATAGAGTGATAAAAAAGGGGGTTGTGTGAGTAATACTTGAGTTGTCTCAGGGGAATGACTTCGAATAGCTGTATGGTTTCCAATTGTAAAAACTTCAGAATTTTTCATTTTTTCTGTATTCATTTCCATTTCTGCTTGCTGAAGGAGCGCAATACTCACCATATCTTCTCCATTTTTATTTTTTATAATAATTTTTTTCCCTGTAGATGGAATTTCCTCTTCCCAACCGGTAGGAAGACTACTAAAAAATCCAAAATCATTTTTAACGAGTAATTTTTTAGGGGGCGGGGGAGGAGGTATAAGCTCGTCAATACGGTATACTTCTACAACAATAGGAATGGTTTTTTCATCAACAATAATCCCAGAAATATGTACTTTTGCTCTGTCGTATACAGTAAAATCGTCTTGAATACTTTTTAATGAAAACATTGGTATTCCTTTCTCATTTTCAAGAATTCCTTTTGTATTCCCAAATAAATTTGAAGATTCCACGCGAATGGTTCCTTCTGCATCTATTCTTTTTGGATTAGAAAGTTGGTTTATATTTGAGGTTTGTGCAAAAGGTGTAGATATTCCACATCCTGACCAGAACAATATTCCAAAGAGAAGTACAATATTTTTTCTCATAATTTTTTCATAAATATTTCTATTAAAAGCCTACCAAAAGAGAATGAAGAGTGCGAGCAATGAATACTTTAAAAATTAAAAATGTATGATTTGTAGAGAATGGAAGGAGTATCATTCTCATAAAAAATCCCTTTCTTCTTTTCTTTTCTTTCGTTATTCTACTTTTTGAAAAATTTGTTCTTTTTATTTTTTCTATGAAA
>CAIRYL010000008.1 GCA_903882825.1 uncultured Candidatus Peregrinibacteria bacterium
ACTTTTTCTGCTCGTGCCGGTGATATTGATATCGTAAAAGCCAGTATTAAAGCCTATCTTTCGGCAGTGGAAAAAGCAACTATAAGGAATGCAGAAAAACATTAGAAAAAATGGGAAATCTACAATTTTAAAATATTTTTTGGCATTCTACGAGTACGGTTGCTCGGATTCCTTTCCCTTGCCCCACTTCATCGAGATCTTCTCCGGTAGTGGCATTGAGTCCAATATTTTGTTCAGGAATATTTAAAATTTCTGAGAGACTTTTTTTTATGGATGGAAAATGTTTTTCTAATTTTGGACGTTTTCCTTCGAGTGTTGCCGAAATTTTTGTTGGGAAAATACCATCCGTCGCTATTTCTTCCAATACTTTTTGGATGTACACCGCGGAATTTCTTTCTCCTGCCTTGCAAAGTGGGTCGGCAATACGAGAAAAAGACCCTTTCCCAACGCTTGATAAAAGTGCATTACAAAGCGCATGTAAAAGTACATCTCCATCAGAATTTGCTAAAAATTGAGGAGCATCGAAAATTTCTATTCCTCCAATTTTTCCTCCCATTTTTTCAGGAACTTGGAAACGATGTGAATCAACTCCGATTCCAGATATTTTTTCTGGCATCATGAGTTTTGAAATGTATTCTAAATCTTCTGGGGTCGTTATTTTTTTATTGCTGATGCTGGCGGGTAAAATAATGATTTTTACTCCAAATTTTTCTGCAAGGCACAGTTCATCTGTTATATTTTCTTCTTCTTCCACAGAAATACCATCTATCCACTCTTTAAAATTTTGTAATGTTGCGCCTTGTGGAGTTTCCATTTCCCAGATGTTTTCACGAGGGATAACAGTACTTTTCCCTGATGTACAATATTTTCTGATGGTTCCTGTGATTTTCTTCCCCACTCCTACAGCATTTTTTGAGGTAATAGTTTTTTGTACTTCTAAAATTTCTAAAACAGAAACCCCAGGATTTGCACCATTGTGTACCAATACTTTTGTGCTTCCTGGAAATTTTTTTTGAGCTTCTTCTATTCCATTTTTAAAACTTTTAAAACGACTTTTCCCACTTTTTACAACAGTAATTTTTGAATTATTTAAAAACGGGAATTCTGTCGTTTTTGAAATAACCACTATAATGTGTTGTATTTCAGAAATATTTAGAAATATTTGCACCGTTTTTTTTAAAATAGAAATTCCATGAATGGTTGCAGAAAGTTTGTTTCTTCCAAACCGTTTTGATTCTCCTCCAGCTACCAGAATGGCAATGGTCATAAACTGTAAAAATTATATAAAAATGTGAATTTTAAAAGACTGTGTAACAGAATTTCCCTCATGATTTTTTTTAAAAAATAACATCATGATATTCCTTTTAAATCTTGCATCTTTTTACTCTCTTCGCTACAGTTTTTTTGATTTTTTGTCATTTTTCTTATGCGCTTCTCTATTTTAAAAAACACTCGAAATTGGTTTGCTTTTTCAGCAGTCCTTACCGTTATCAGTTTTTTCTTTTTATTTGCTCCAGGGTTTGGACTTCCGTTAGGAATTGATTTCACAGGAGGAACAGAATTAGAAATTTCATTTTCCAATTCAATGCCATCTAAAGAAAAAATTATAGAAATTTTTAATACTTCGGTGGCATCGGATAGAGGATTAAGAGTGATTGAAGAATCAAATTCTCAAAAGTTTTTATTACGATCTCGAGTTGTTTCACCACAAGAACAAGTGACATTTTTAGGTGCTTTTCAAAAAGAAGGATTTTCTCCAAATCTTGAAAGAGTCTCAAGCGTAGGACCGACATTAGGAATATATTTTAAAAAACAGGCATTTTGGGCAGTAACAGTTACTCTTTTCGCCATTATTATTTTTGTGGCGTGGGCATTTCGCAGTGTCCCACAAGGAATTTCTTCTTGGAAATTTGGTTTAGCAACCGTAGTTTCGCTGATACACGACGTTATTTTAATTGCTGGATTTTTTGCAGTTATGGGACGATTTTTAGACGTAGAAGTCGATTCTTTATTTATTACTGCCTTGTTAACGGTTTTAGGTTTTTCGGTACACGATACCATTGTAGTATTTGATCGACTCAGAGAAAATTTGAAGGGTAAAAAATGGAAAAACTTTGCTATTTTAGCGGAAGATGCTTTGTGGCAAACCATGGCACGTTCATTACATACCTCTATTTCTGCAGTATTAGTATTAGTAGCATTACTTATTTTCGGTCCGAGTAGTATTTTTGCATTTGTTCTTGCTTTAGCATTTGGAA
>CAIRYL010000009.1 GCA_903882825.1 uncultured Candidatus Peregrinibacteria bacterium
AAAAAATGTTTTCTAAAAAACCAAAACTTTTTTTATTCCGTTCTTTACGAGAAGATTTTTTAAATTTTGAATCTCCTCCACCCCCTCCGCCTTCATGGGGGAAACGTATTTTTTGGATTATTTTTTGGTTTTTTTTAGGAATCGGAATCCTTATTTTAGGATGGGTTGGATACACAGCATACACAGCACCACCACTCCAAGATCTTCAAAATATTCAATTTGCACAATCGAGCGTTATTTATGATCGAACAGGGGAAAAAGTGCTGTATACCATTTACGGTGAAGAAAATCGTAAAATGGTAGCATTTACAGAAATTTCTGATTTCATGAAAAAAGCTATTCTCGCATCTGAGGATGCTGATTTTTATAATCATGCGGGGCTTGATTATCAAGGATTAGGACGGTCGGCGTGGTATTTGTTGCGCTATCAAAAAGCCCTTGGAGGAGGCTCCACTATCGACCAACAGCTTATTAAAAATCTTCTCTTTGGAAGAGAAAATGGAATTATGCAAAAAATAAAAAGAAAAGTTCAAGAAGTCGTACTGGTACGAGAACTAGAATCAAAATATACAAAAGATGAAATTTTATCGCTCTATCTGAACCGTGTACCATTTGGTCGGAATGCATATGGAATTGAAAGGGCTTCTCAAGTATATTTTGGAAAATCCGCAAAAGACCTCAATATTGCTGAATCTGCTTTTTTAGCAGGACTTCCACAGGCTCCAGGAAAGTTTTCTCGAAATATAAAAAGTAAATTTGAGGTAACCCCAGAAATGCTTGAGCAATATGGTATTGATACTTACGAAAAAGCGCTTGCTATTTTCCCAAATTCCATAAAAGAAGGAAGTGGTATTTTAGGTCAAGAAATAGAACTCGCAGGAGGCAAAAAAGCCTTCTTTCCAGGGCGATTTGAATATGTACTGGGACAAATGAAAGACAAAGGATTTTTAACTTCCGAACAATATGAACAAGGTTTAGCAGAAAAAGAAAAACTTGTTATTTTGGATCCACGAAATGCCGTAATAGCACCACATTTTGTAGATTATGTACGAGATAGTTTAGAAAAAAAATATGATTCTGATTTTTTAGAAAGAGGAGGATTAAAAATTGTTACATCTCTTGACCTTTCTCTTCAAGAAAAAGGAGAAGAACTGATTAGATCCCAAGGGGAAATAAATGCAAAAAGTATGAATGCTCATAATGGAGCACTTATTTCCATCAATCCAAAAACAGGAGAAATACTCACTATGGTCGGATCACGCGACTATTATGCCACTCAAATGGATAATATGGAATTTGATGGACAGGTAAATCTCACCGTCAGTAGGCGTCAAACAGGATCAACCTTTAAACCTATTTCATACGCCACCGCATTTGAAGAAAAAGGTCTCGCCCCAGGAACAGTCCTCATGGATGTAAAAATAAATTTTGGATCTGGATATACTCCTGATAATTATGATATGAAATTTCATGGACCAGTTTCTATTCGGAAAGCTATTGGAAATTCTTATAATATTCCGGCGGTACAAGCAGGAATTATTGCAGGAATTCCAAATGTATATGCCAGAGCAGAAAAAATGGGAATTTCTTTTGAAGGGAAAAAAGATGCTGGAGCGTCACTCTCTTTAGGAGCAGAAGTAATTACAGCGCTCGATCTCACGAGGGCATACAGTACTTTTGCAAACGGAGGAAAACGTATAGATCCAAATCCTATTTTAAAAATTACAGATTCTTCTGGAAATATTTTGTTTTCTTTAGAAGATGAAATAGCAAAACAAGCGACTGATGAAACAAGAAAAGCAATAAGTCCAGAAACCGCCTATCTTATTACAAATATTTTAAGTGATGGCAGTGCCAGAGGAGAAGGATGGACGTCTCTTATGTCGTTCCCAGGACATCCCAGTGGTGCCAAAAGTGGGACCACCAATGGTGTCGATGAAAAAGGAAGAACTCGTCCACATGATGCTTGGATGGTGGGATATACTCCACAAATAGTGACCGCAGTATGGTTTGGAAATAATAAAGGATGGGCAGAAAATCCAAAAGGACTTTTAAATGCCAGTGCTTCAGGACTCAGAGAATCAGGAACGGTGTGGAAGGCATTTATGACCGAAGCCCATAAAAATCTTCCAGTAGAAAATTTTGTACGCCCTGCAGGAATTCAATCTGTAAAAATTGTAAAATTTTCAGGAAATCTTCCTACAAAAAATACACCTCCAGATTTTATTACTGAAGATATTTTTAATAAAAATTTCCTTCCAGAAAAAGAAGATACCAGTATCGCATTTGTAGATGTGGTGAGTAAAGAAATTGATCCTATTCTCACTATACCCAATGAATTTACCCCCCCAGATGCTATTGAAAAACAAGCAATTTTTGATCTCCATGCGTATTATCCAGAATGGTCAAACTGGGAAACTCCAGTCCGAAAATGGCAAGAAGAAAATTTAAGCGCATTTATAGAAAATATGAAAATAAATGTAGATGGATTTCTTCCAAAAATTCCAACGGAAGTCACCAGCAAATACACAGCTGAGACACAAAAAAATGCACCTGAAATAAAAATTATTTCTCCCCTCCAAAACGGAACGGTTTCTCTTCCTTCTGTAAACGTAGATACAAAAGTAGATGCAAAAAATACACTTTCAAAACTTGAGTTTTATTGGGACTCAGTCCTCATCACGACCGAAACAGAAGCCCCATGGATTGCAAAAATGTCTATTCCCAATGCTCCAGTAGGATCTGAACACACCCTTCGGGTAGACGCTCTCGATCGGCTTCGATATAGAAGTTCTCAAGAAATTATGGTAAAAATTGGAGAAGATTCTCTTCCGCCTGAAATAATCGTTGTTTCCCCAAAAGAAGGACAAGAAATCCCTGCACAAAGTAGTATAACATTTCTAGTAGATGCGATTGATAGAAATTCTTCTGTGAGCTCTGTCTCTTTTTCAATTGATGGGAAAAATTTCCCAAAAGACCAAAAAGCACCTTTTTCTCTTCAGTGGACTTCTCCTGTAGAAGAAGGAACTCACCAACTGGTTATTACTGCGGAAGATTCGGCGGGGAATACCACCCAGTCTTCTGTTTCATTTGTAGTAGTACCCGCGATATTGAGTACTTCTGAGAGTCCAACCATCATTTCTCCTGTATCAGGAACATCTGCAAGCACAGAAATTCCATTCCAGATTTTTATTCCCCCTTCTTTCCGAACAGAAAAAAATACTATTACTTTTTCGGCTAAAAAAATAAAAGGATCACGGATTGAAATTCTTTCTCTTCCAGGAACAAAAATATCGACTTCTGGTATCCTTTCTGGTGTTTGGCGACCAGAAGTAGGGGGAGAATATGATTTAGTGGTGAACATTTCTACTCCTGCCGGTCCTGCTATTAGTGAGAAAGTAGAAGTAAAAGTTCCAACAGAATAATCTGCCAAGAAATGGCATTCGTTTCCTTCATGACTCATTTTTTTTGACTATTATTCGTCATTTTTTTCAACAATCTCGGCTGAGAGATTCTTCCAGCTGGTGGCGGCGCTGGGGAAAAACAGTGATGATACTCCTAGGATCACTCCTGATGATAACTGTTTTTTCAGGAAGTATTTTTTTATACTTTTTCTTTTCGGTACGAGAAGTAGAATTATATAGAATTGAAAATGACATAAATATTAGATATGAATCAATTATGTGGGTTTTGCAAAACACAAAAGGAGAAAATATGTTTTTACTTTCTCTCCCATTTTTAAGGGAAGAATTGAAAATTAGATTTCCAGAACTCCATGAAATTCTTATTGAAAAAAAATATCCACATATTTTAAAAGTTTCTTTAAAAACAGCACCGGTAGTAGCGAAATGGCAATATGAAATTCTCACAGATCCGGCATTGCCTCCAATAAAAGAAGAAGGATTTGTAAACGAAAAAGGAATGTTTTTCCCCACTGGAAATACGGATGTTCTCTTCCGTATTGAAGAAAAAATCAGCAGAAAAAAAGCTCCTGAATTTTCAGAAGAAGTTATTTCTCAATCTCGACTACAAGAAATTTTACTCGGGAAAAAAGATTTAGAACGTATTACCGGACAAGAAATAATATCGGCACAATACATACGAAATGCACAAGAAATTCATTTTGTAGCCAAAAACAAAACTATTTTCTGGCTTTTTATGAACATTCCATTTGAAAAGCAAATACAAAAATTAGAACGATCACTTTCAGAATTCCCTATATTTTCACGCCCAATAGAATACATTGATCTGAGAATTTCTGGGAAAATTATCTATAAACCATTATGATTTCTGCACTCTTTTTTTTCTTCGGTATTGGAGTGTGGGCACCAGGACTGGAAAATATTTCAAGTATTTCGAGTCCTCATCATATTTTTCCGCCTGCAAAGCATTGGCAATATATACCTGAAATTTCGGCAAAATCCGCAATTGTTATGGATGTTGCCTCTGCAGGAATTATTTTTGAAAAAAACGGGGATGAACGTCTTCCAATGGCAAGTCTCACAAAAATAATGTCGGCACTTCTTATTTTGGAAGAAAATGATCTGGATGAACTGGTAAAAATTACACAAGCCGCTTCTACTTCGGAAGGATCTACTATGAAACTCCAAGCAGGAGAAGTCATTCGTGTGAGAGATCTTTTAAAAGGGCTCTTTATTGCATCAGGAAATGATTCAGCAGTTGCCCTTTCTATTCATAATGCGGGAAATATTTCGAGCTTTGTAGAAAAAATGAACACACGGTCAAAAAGTCTTTCTCTTGTAAATACTCATTTTCAAAATCCACACGGACTCGATGCGAGTGATCATTACTCTTCCGCAAGAAATCTGGCAGTTTTAGCAAAAAAAGTATTGCAATATGATATAATTCGTCAAATTGCAAAAATAAAAAAAGTGGAAGTTCAATCTATAGATGGTCGTTTTTCACATATTTTAGAAAATACCAATGAACTTCTCGGAACAATTTTCCCCGTTTCAGGTCTGAAAACAGGAACAACGGACAACGCAGGAGAATGTATTATTCTCTTGGTTCATCATCTGCAAAAAGAATATATATTGGTAATTTTAGGATCAAAAAATCGGTATTTAGATGCACGTGCACTTATGTTTCCAATTCTCTTTGGAAACTCATAAACCAATAGAAAAAAATCATGCTTTTTTATCGTTCTCGTACTAATTTTTCATTTTTAATAGACCATACTTCATCCATTCTTTCTGCTACCAGCATATCATGCGTAATAACTACTAAAGATTGTTTGGAAGAGAGTTGATCAATGAGCAAACTCAGAATTTTTTGAGCAGTATTTTTATCAAGATTTCCAGTGGGTTCATCGGCAAATAAAAATCGCGGTTGGTGCACCAATGCTCTGGCAATCGCTACTCGTTGCTGTTCTCCTCCTGACATTTCTGAAGGATAGGCATTTTTTCGGTGCAATATGCCTACGGCATCCACCATTGCCATTGCTTTTTCTTCATCTGCATTCCCCAGTAATTCTAAAGGAAGAAGGACATTTTCGAGTGCCGTAAATGAGTCAAACAGTTCAAAATTTTGAAAAATAAATCCCATTTCATTTCTCCGAATTTCATTTTTTTCAGCATCACTCAGAGAAAAAAAATCTTTTGTATCCCATAAAAGTTTTCCAGTGGTTGGAGGTTCTAGTCCTGCGAGAAGAGAAAGGAGTGTTGTTTTTCCGCTTCCAGATGATCCAACAATAGCTATTTTTTTTCCTATCTCTACAGAAAAAGAAACATCCCGAAAAAGAAGGATTTCTTCTCCCGATTGGTGGTATACTTTGGACGCATTTACAAGCGAAATCATATTTTTGAAATATATGTCTTCTTTCATACTCACTCGAATTTTTCTTTTCAGCAAGGCTTTTGTATTTTTATTTTTTATATTTTTTTGGGGAGGATGTAATACACCCCAGACTCCTGCAGTCATCACGCCTGCTCCCAACCTCGAAAATTCATTTCATATAATCGCCATGGGAGATAGCCTCACCGAAGGCTATAGACTTGAAAATCCAAAAACTGAAAGTTATCCAGCACAATTAGAAAAAGAACTTCAAAAAAAAGGATATTCAGTACGTGTAGAAAATCAAGGAATATCTGGAGAAACCAGTTTTGGTGGTCTCCAAAGAGTACGTTTCATAGCATCTCAAAATCCAAATCTTGTTATTCTTTTTTTAGGTTCCAATGATGCCCTTCGTGGAATTCCTACTTCAGAAACACAAAAAAATATGGAAGAAATTGTAAAAA
>CAIRYL010000010.1 GCA_903882825.1 uncultured Candidatus Peregrinibacteria bacterium
ACCCTCTCCTGATATTCCCAATACTATTTCTCCTCAAAAAGCGATTGAATTTCTTTCACCCAAAGCTATTCCGTCTTCAGGTGTTCCTTTAAATTCTGGCTTAAATATGTCAATGATGAGCGTGAGCGAAGTAAATAGTGCACTTCCAAATCTTCCACAATTAAATATTCAGAAAAAAATATTTGCAAAAGAAGGATCAGAATATATTCATGAATTTTCTGGAGACCTCCAGTATTCATATCCAATTTTTGCTCCTTCATCACCTTTTTCAAACCTCTCCCCCGATATTTCATTGGTGTATTCTAGTGGGGAAAAAAATGCGAATTCTTCTGAAGGAATGGGCTGGAATATGAATATTCCAAACATAAAACGCTTTTCAAAAGCAGGGGTAAAATATTTGTACACGAATAATAATTTTATTTCTTCCTTTGCCGGTGGAAATGGCGAAATAATACCTGAAAATGTAGATGCGAATGGATATGGAACGTATACCTCAAAAGTAATGGAAGATTTTATAAAACATGAATTTTTAAAAACACAAAGGGGCGATATTTGGAAAATTACGAATGCAAGCGGTACACAGTATTTTTTTGGAGAAACGGCAAACGGGAAAATAGAAAATCAAGCTGAGAAAAAAATTCATACCTGGTTTTTAGAAAAAGTAGTGGATGCCAATGGAAATCAAATGATGTATGAATATACAAAACCAAAAGATATCCCATATTTAAAAAGAATTATTTATGGAAGCGTAAATACACCTTACGAAATACGATTTGAACCATATTTTTCTGGGAATATTTCTTCTTTTTCTGCACTTCCTTCATACGCCTATGGCTTTGCGGTACAAGAAAAGCGAGAACTTTTAAAAAGTATTGAAGTTATTTCGCCTATAACTCCTCAAAAAATAGTATATGAAATGAAATATGAAAATTTTCAAATGATTCCTTTTTTAAAAACGATTACACAAAAAAGTATGAGTGCTTCAGGCGAAGTGCTAGAAAATCTTCCGAGTACTTTTACTTATGAGCAATATACAGGGGAAAGATCGATTGATATTCCACTTCCACCAGCTTCGTATTATTCATCATTTCGGATTGATAGAAGTTTCGCACAAGAGGCTCGTATAGCAGTAATAGGCGACTACAATGGTGATGGCTGGGACGATGTAGTAGAAAATTATTCACCATATTATGATGGTCCATCACGTCCGGTTCAAAATGTATTTTTAAATATGGGGAATGGAGAATGGAAACAAGAAAGTATTGCAGGAAGTAGTTTTCCGCTTCTGACGTCAGGGTCATGGTCATGGGACACTCGATTATTTCCGGATGTTTCATTACTCGATCTCAATGGAGATTACATCCAAGATCCTATTACCTCTACTACATTTCCTGGGATAGTAAATGTTGGATATCGATATCTATTTTCACTATATGGAAATGCCGCTGGGGATATTCAATTTTTAGGAGATTTTAACGGAGATTCCTTAATGGATAATACTGTAACTAACGTTTATAACAATGTTCCTGTCTCGATAGAGGGTATAGAAATGAGTCAAAAAAATTCTGATAAAAGGATATTAGAAACCATTTCTTTGCCATTTTTAGAATCAAAATTTATAAATTTTTTAAAAAATGGAAGTGTAAAATTTGAAGATATGAATAACGATGGATTGACGGA
>CAIRYL010000011.1 GCA_903882825.1 uncultured Candidatus Peregrinibacteria bacterium
CTCCCTATCTTCATAATCTTATAAAGAATAACCCCATGGCAAAACTGAAAACTGATGGCGAATCGGTAGGTCTCCCCTCTTTTCAAACAGGAGGTTCAGAAGCAGGACACATTACTATTGGTGCAGGACGTGCCGTAAAACATCTGCTCACCACCATTAGTGACCAAATTGAATCTGGGGATTTTTTTGAAAATACAATACTCAAAAATTTATTTGAAAAGGCAAAACAAAAAAATCGTATTCATTTTGTAGGAATGACTTCCGACGGCGGGATTCATTCTTTTCAACCACATGTATACGGTTTACAAAAAATGGCAAAACAGTATGGTATTTCTGAAATTTATTTGCATTGTATCGCGGATGGGAGAGATGTTGGAGAAAGAACCTTTTCACAATACTTAAGCGATATAGAAATGCAAAATATTGGGAAAATTGCGAGTATTGGAGGAAGATTTTACGCCATGGATCGTGACCAAAATTGGGAACGCACAAAAAAGTATTACGATACTATTACAGAGATAGGAACAGAAATATCAAATCAATCGTGGAAAGAAGTAATACAGGATTATTATAACAATACTCATACATCTGATTATTACCTTCCCCCTGCATGTTTTTTAGAAATTGGGAAAATAAAACCTGATGATATTGTTATTTTATGGAATTTTAGAATCGATCGTTCTAGACAAATTTCATGGGCACTTTCCACAGAAGACTTTTCAGATTTCCCAGGGCTGAAAACTCCACCACCACATGATTTTTTTACAATAAAAATACAATCTGAAAATTTTGGAACATTTGGAAATTATTGTCCATTCTCAAAAACTCCTTTTTCATTTGGAGAGCACTCTCTCTCAAATACACTGGGGGAAATTGTTTCTCAACATGGGAAAACTCAACTCCGGATATCAGAAACTGAAAAATTTAATCATGTCACATTTTATTTTTCAGGTGAACGAAAAAAGCCTTTTCCTGGAGAAGACCACATTCTTGTCCCTTCTCCAAAATGCACTTCTTACGCAGAAAAACCAGAAATGTCGGCATACGAACAAACAGAAAAGCTTTTACAAGCAATAGAAGAAAAAGAATATGACTTGATCGTTCAAAATTTTGCAAATCCAGATCTTGTTGGTCATTCCGGGAATTTAGAAGCAACTCAAAAAGCAGTTTCAGTCGTAAGTGAGTGTTTAGAAAAATTAATTCCAAAAATGATTGAAAAAGGGTACACAACTCTTATTATCGCCGACCACGGAAACGCAGATGAAATGATTCTTCCAAATGGAGATGCTTCTGCTTCACATTCTAAAAATCTTGTTCCGGCAATCATTATCTCGAAAGAAATACATACACTGAAAAATAATGGAACTTTGGCGGATGTTTCCCCTACACTTTTAAGTATTTTAGGATTACCGATACCAAAAGAAATGACAGGTGAAAATCTTATTCTTGCATAACAAAAGAACTTTTAAAAAAAAGATTTGCATATCACGTAAAACTGAATACAATTTTTGCACTGATCCAATATTTTTTAAAAAAATGTTTTTAAAACCGCTCGTTTCGTCTAAAACAAGAATAAAATTACTGAATCTTTTTTTTGCTCAACCAAAAAGAGAAATTTTCGTACGGGAATTAACAAGACTTTTAGGAGAACAAATTAATTCTGTTCGACGTGAACTAGCAAACTTATTGGAAGTTGGGGTGATCACAAGTGATAGTGCTGATC
>CAIRYL010000012.1 GCA_903882825.1 uncultured Candidatus Peregrinibacteria bacterium
TCTGGATTTTGTTCCGATTCGAGTTTACGAAATGCCTCTCGGGCTTCGTCTTCGAGATTTGGATTTTTTTCTGCTTCGGTGGTGAATGTGCGATACAGAGCCACGAGTTCTTGTATAGGATGGGTTTTTACCGTTTCCATATTTCCCCATTTTTGTAATGCTACCACTAATTTCCCAAAACCGGTTCCCCAATCTCCTATAAAACTATCTTTTATAACGGTGTGCCCAGCGTGTTGTAAAATTTTTGCAAGAGCATCTCCTAAAATAGTGCTTCTGAGGTGCCCAAAATGAAGAGGTTTGGCAATATTGGGATGAGAAGAATCGATACAAATTTTTTGTTTTTTAGCAGGAGAAAGCGGAATATTTGGATTAAAGGTGGAAATAGCCTGAAGAATATAAGGAGTATTCAGAAAAAAGTTTAAAAATCCTGGTCCTGCAATTTCTATTTTTTGAAGAAGCGGATTCGGAGGAATGGCATTTTTAATCTCTTCAGCGACTATACGAGGGCTTTTGTGTAACAACTTTGAAAGTTGAAGTGCAATATTTGTTGAAAAATCTCCATGTTCCACGTGCTCGGGAACAGTAATTTCCGCATTATACGAATGGTGTGATACTTGTAAAACCGCAGAAGAAAGCAAAGAAGATAAAAAAACGAAGGGCGAATCCATGACACTTGTAAAATTACTTTTATTTTTACAAAAAAACTTGACAAAAGAAAGAAAGAAAGAGCAAAGTGCCAACTCTATTTTTTTACAAAATTTTTTATGGGAAATAAAACAAATGAAAGATTAGTTGTTTCAGATTTTACTGCGGAGTGTGTAACAAAGTTACGAAACACAAAAGCCCCACAAAACGCAGACGAAATTTATGATATTCTTGGTCTTGTTTCCGATATTATGGCAGGAGAAGAAAGCACAAACCCCGTAATACAAGAAATTCGACGTATATATACAGGGTTTCAAGGTGTCATAGAGCTAGAGAGTATGGGGAGTACATCCCAGCAGGAAACAGAACAGGTAATAAAACAATTAGACCAAAACCAGGGAAACCAAGGTCTAGAAGCTCGGTTAAGTTCTTTGCAAAATGGAAATCATACTCTTGTGGGAACAGAAAGGAGTCAATGTGCGCGTTTGCTAAATGATTTACTAGCAGTTCTTAATACTCAAGTAGTGACATTAAGAAAGGTGAATGAAACTATTCCTGAGGATTCTTCCCTCATGGCTCAGGTTTTAAAATTTAATGAGGAAGTCAACAATACTATACACTATTTACCAAAGAGGCATGAAAACTCAAAAATAGAGCAAGATTTACAAAATTTTTACAATGGGGATTATCGTCAATTTTTTCAGGAGGTTGTTGAGGGAAACTCATCTAATACTGATAAGGAAGCTGATGAACAGAGGATTAAACGTCAGAAAATAGCATTTAAACGTTTAAAGACTATGTTTTACCATATAATGAGTACCCCTAAATAATAGTGAATACCTCCTCCTAAAAGGGCAATGTTTCAGAAATCGCAGTATTCTGTTGGGCGGGATTTAAAAATCCCGCCCTTTTTTTCGCTCCTCCCGAGGGGAGGTGTGGAAATGTATACAATACCTCCACCATTTGGCTTTGCGAAAACTATGGAATCATCCATGGAATCTCTAAAATTACTTTTATTTTTACAAAAAAACTTGACAAAAGAAAAAAGAAAAGAGCAGAGTGCCAGCCTTATTTTTGACAAAGCTTTTTATGGGGAAAAAAACAGTTAAAAAATTAGTTTTTTTAGAAGGGAGTAATGAAGCATCATGTGTAGAAAAGTTACGAAACACAGTAGCTCCACATTATAAAATTCAAATTTTAAATATTCTTGATGCTATTGACGGTATTCTTGTAGAAGTAAATGAAAAGAACCGCGTGATGCAGAGGATTGGGGAAATGCGTATACAATTTCAGAAGATAATAGATTCGGAACCCCCTAATGAGGTAAAAGTTGCGAGATATACACATTATAGTCTTGCTCCAAAAAGAATAAAAAAATGTATTAAGCTCCATACACAGTTACTAGAAATTCTTAATACTCAAGTGGAAATATCAAAACAGATGAATGAAGTTATTCCTTAGAATCCTAACCTAATAAAAATCTCTATGAATTTGTGAAAGAACGGGAGGCTTACGCCGAGAGACAATGCGTGAGAAAAAATCTAACCGAACAACGTTGAGACTGCTGAAAAGTTGGTTCAATCTTGTAGATTGAACCTGGTGTTTGATACGATAAAAATACATTCTCCTTTTAATGATTTTTAATTTTTCATGCAACACATTCGAAATTTCGCCATTATTGCCCATATAGACCATGGGAAATCAACTCTTGCGGATAGATTTTTAGAAGTCACGGGAACCGTAAGTAAACGGGAAATGAAAGAACAATTACTCGATTCTATGGATTTAGAGCGAGAGCGAGGAATTACTATTAAACTCCAACCCGTACGTATGCACTGGAAAGGCTATACATTAAACCTTATTGATACTCCTGGGCATGTGGATTTTCAGTACGAAGTTTCACGGTCTATTGCGGCTTGTGAAGGCGCTATTTTAGTTATTGATGCTACTCAAGGAATAGAAGCGCAAACACTGGCAAACCTCTATATTGCCATTGAATATAATCTCACCATTATTCCCGTCCTCAACAAAATAGATCTTCCAGCATCTGACCCTGACCGAGTGGCAATAGAAATAGAAAACACCATTGGAATTCCAAAAGAAGAAATTCTTCTTATTTCTGCAAAAACCGGACAAGGTATCCCCGAGCTTTTAGACGCTATTATACAAAGAATTCCTCCTCCCAAAACACTCGAAGCATTTATGACTCGATAAATTTTGGAGCATACACTTTTTCGTATCGATCTTCGCATTCTTCCAGAACACGAATTGCCTCTAAAACTCCAAAAAAACCTTCTACTTTCCCACTCCCTGGCTTTTTTAAATCTTTATAATGTTCCCAAAAATATTGGGTTTCTTTTTCCCAATATTTTCCAAAATCTTCAAAACTCATAATATGATCTGTTCGTTTGTCATCCGCCAGTACTGCAATAATTTTATCATCTACTTCTCCTCCATCAATAAACTTCATCACTCCCACTATTCGAGCTTCTACTAAAGATCCAGGAACAAGCGGTTCTTCGACACCAATAATCATAATATCTAAAGGATCATTATCTTCATCCCATGTTTTTGGAATAGCCCCATATGTAAAAGGATATACCAGGGAAGAATACCCCACTCTATCAAGTTTTAATTGTCCAGATTCCGTAATTATTTCATATTTATTTTTACTGCCTGCGTTCACCTCTATAAGCGCATGAAGACGATGAGCGGGTTTGTCTGCAAATGCAGGAAGAATATGAAGAAGATTCAACATATATTGGCTCGGAGCGTGTTGGATATTTGCCATAAAAAAAAGAAAAATACAGACGGTATGATACCAAAAAGAGAGGGGAAAACAAAAAAATACCTCACCATAGCACACAAAAAAAAGCATAATAATTTTTTAAATTATTACGAGAGTTTTTAAAGGAAGATTAAAAAAGTTTGCAGGTGGTAAAAATGAGGTGGTGAAAAAAAGGGCTGGGAAAAATCCCTCCCAACAGAAAGTATGAGAAAATCTTTATTTTACTTACTAAAAATTTTTAAGATTTCTTCCAAGTATTCTTGGTCTTCTTCGTCAAACATATTTTTTTCCGTCGCATCAATATCCAGTACGGCAATAAGTTGTTTTTGAGCATTAAAAACAGGAACAACAATTTCACTTTCCGAACGAGAATCACAGGCAATATGTCCAGAAAAAGCGTGGACATCAGGAACAACGACAGTTTTTTGTTCCCGTGCACAAGTCCCACAAACTCCTCTTTCAAAATCAATGTGCAAACATCCCAGTGTTCCTTGGTAAGGGCCCACCATAAGTTCTCGTTTCCCGGGGATAACTCTATAAAACCCTGTCCAAAAAAAATGGGGAAAAGCGTGCGAAAGAATACACGCAAGAGTACTCATACGAACAATTTCATCGGTTTCATTTTGTAAAACTGCCTGTATTTGAGCAGTGACTTCGATATATTTTTGAGATTTTAGAGTAAGAGACATAAAAAAAGAGAAAAATAATAAAAAAAATCAATATTTATAGCGCAATACGTTGGGAGAGATTTTTAAAAATGGCTTCTACCCCAAATTGAGCATACTCATTGATGGTAACAACTTTCCCCCCAAAGTTTTTTTCTCCTATTGTACCGGGTTTTATTCCAAAACCAAAACCAAGTCCATACAGTCCGTTTATAGGAACTCCACTTTCAAGAAGCAAAAGACGCGTTTCCGTTTGAACATCTACTAATCCTCTTTTTTGTGCAACATTTATAGGGTTCCCCTTACTATCCAAAATTTCTGGAAGACGAGTTTGTTCTCCATAGGCTTGAATAAGAATATCTGCATGTTCCAGAGTACTATTATATTCTTTGGAATCAGAAGTACTTTTTTGAAGAGTTATCCATGGTATTTCATCTCGTAGTGCTTTTTTTGCAATTTCTCCTGCTTCTGATCGCAAACCCCCAAAACGGTGCACACGACGTGTTTGAGGGCAAACATCATCCGAAGAGTATTCATATCCCGCACCTTGTGCTTCCTGCGTATTTTCATAAAATATTTTTATGGGACTATTGTGTAAAACAGTTATGGGGTTTTGTGGAGGAGGAATTTTACCAGATTCTATTGCTCTTTGGATTTTTAAAAGGACCGAAAAAGCACTATGGGATCCTCCAACAATAGTAATTTTTGTCTCAGGATCAGCCCGTAGGGCATCCAATATTTGTTGTTCTCCTCCTGCTCGTAAAAGAGGTTCGGATAAAATTAATTTTTTACGATAAGGCTTTAAATTTTCTGAAATTTTTTGTTCTGCCCCTGTGGCAAGAATAGTAGATGCAGAAAGGTGCTCTTTCTCATTTGTATCGTACAATTGAAAAGGGGAAGTTTCGTTTTTCGGCAGAACAATTCTCTGGACAATCGTATTTTCCGAAAAACATTCATCTCCTAAAATTTTTTTAGCCTCTTCTAAAATTTTTTCCACCACTGCAAATGCATCACAAAGAGAGAGGTATCCATCCCCTTCTTGTGCTTTTTGGAATTCTATTGTTGCTCTTAGTTCGTCAGAAATAAAATCTCGTAAGTATGGCCCAATAATATCTTCATACTTACGAGAATTTCCGGGAATATCCCATTTTGGAAGTTGAAAAAAATTTGTTCCCAGAAAATAGGGGACAGGAACGTTTTGGGAGTTTAAAAAAATTTTTTGAGCACAGAAGCTGGCAATGGCTCCTGCCGCTGGTCCATTTCCCACAACAGCTACCTCCGGTGGTTTTTTTAAAATATTTGTCATGTGTAAGAAAAGTAAAAGAATAGAAATAAAAAAAATCCGCCCGGTTAGAGCGGATTTCGTGTATTCTTTTTCCTTTAGAAAAACTACGAAATACCGCCCTCCGGGCATAGCATTTGCATACACATGAAGCCAAAAATAGTTTTAAAAATTGTCATAAAAGGGCTCTTAAAAAAGTTTTACACAAGGGCTGCCTCAAAATCTGCAATAATATCTCGAATATCTTCTATCCCCGTAGAAACACGGATAAGTCCAGGAGTTATTCCACACCGTACCTGTTCTTCTTCGGAAAGCTGACGATGAGTAGTAGATGCGGGATGAGTAACAATCGTTCGAGCATCTCCCAAATTATTTTCATGGACTGCGACCCGAACATTTTCTACAAAATGCTTTCCTGCCGATTTCCCATTTTTAAGGATAAAAGAAAAAGTCGCCGTAGATCCATTCGGAAAATATTTTTTTGCTCGGTCTGCCAACGGAGAATTTTTATTTTCTGCAGAAAATACTTGTGTTACCGCTGGATGGGTCTCCAGAAAGTGGGAAAGTTTTCTCGCATTTTCAATGTGACGATCCATTCGAAGAGAAAGCGTTTCAATCCCTTGAAGAAATAAAAATGCATTAAAAGGAGAAATACACGGTCCAAAATCTCGTAATCCTTCTACACGAGCTTTTATGGCAAATGCAATGTTTCCCAATGGGAAATTTTTCCCAAATACCTCCGAAAAAACTATACCGTGATACCCTTCGCTTGGCTTCGTAAATCCTGGAAATTTATCCGATGCGCCAAAATCAAATTTCCCTCCATCTACAATAATACCACCAATACTGTTTCCATGCCCTCCAAGATATTTACTCGCAGAATACAGAACAATATCTGCTCCTACTTCCAATGGACGAAAAAGAGCAGGAGTACAGAGTGTATTATCTACAATAAGGGGGACGCCCAGTTTTTCTTTTAAGATTTTAAGGGCATCAAAATCGGGAATAAATCCGGAAGGATTCCCAATAGATTCCACATAAATAGCTTTTGTTTTGGTATCTGCAATTTTTAAAATTTCTTCTGGATGTGCGGGATCAAAAAACCGAACTTCGATTCCAAATTTCTTAAAACTCACAGAAAATTGGTGGTATGTCCCTCCGTATAATTGTTCGGAAGCAAGAAAATTATCTCCTGCTTCGCACAACGTGGTAATTGCCAGAAATTGTGCGGCTTGTCCACTGGCAACTGCAAGAGCAGCAGTTCCTCCTTCTAGTGCCGTAATTCGTTTTTCTAGTACATCTTGAGTGGGATTGTTAATACGGCTATAAATATAGCCAAATTTTTTGAGATCAAAAAGATCCGCAGGGTATTCCGCGTCGTCATAAATATATGCCGCCGTCTGGTAAATAGGGGGAACTCCGGCATGACCGTGTTCTTTTGGATTATACCCCGCATGAAGAGCCAATGTATTAAAGTGAAGAGGAGTCATAAAAAAATAAAAAATATTGAAGCTGAAAAAAAATTAAAAAGTTTGTGGGAGTTTATAGGGTGTTGTTTGATAAATGAAGTTTATCCAATTTCTATACAGAGTTTCAGCGTTGGATCGCCAAAGAAGTTTTGGAACTTGAGAAGAATCATCATCTGGGAAATAATGTTTTGGAATATCTATTGGAATACCTTTTGAAAAATCTCTCCAATATTCATCTGCCAATGTGGTGCGATCATACTCAGGATGCCCAAAACAATACACGAGAGATCGATCTGGAGAGGCCGCCAGATATATTCCCGCTTCTTCTGATTCTGCTAATATTTCTACTTCTGAAGTGTGCAGAAGATCTTCAGAAGACACTTCGGTATGACGAGAGTGTGGTGCAAAAAACTCATCATCTACTCCTCGTAAAAGAAACCTACAGGACGAATGATGATGCGGAAATATCCCAAAAACTTTTTGAGAAAGATTTTTTTTAGAAATTTTATAAAAATGAAAAAGCGCTGCTTGTGCAGACCAACACAAAAAAAGAGTAGAAGTAATATATTTTTTTGAAATATCAAAAATTTGAGTTAATTCTGTCCAATAATCTACCTCTTCAAAATCAAGTTTTTCTACAGGTGCACCCGTAATAATAAGACCATCAAGACCATTTTTTAAAGCTTCAGAGAAAGAGACATAAAATTTTTCCAAGTGCCCAGAGTCTGTATTTTTAGAAGTATGACTATTGAGTTTTAAAAAAATAGGCTCTATTTGAAGGGGACCATTCCCTATGCAACGAAGAATTTGAGCTTCCGTTTCTTTTTTTTTGGGCATCAAAATAAGAATCCCAATACGCAATGGACGTATATCTTGTGACTCAGCACGATGAATATCCATTACAAATACACCTTTTTCCTGAAGAATCGTAAAAGCAGGTAAAGAATTTGGAATAGTTATAGGCATAAAAAAATAAAAATAATAAATAAATAAAAAAAATCCGCCCAGGAAGGCGGATTTTAGAAGTTTCTTTTTTGAAGAATACTACAAAATCACACCCCCTGGGCGTTGCATTTGCATATTCATCATCATGCCGAAAGAAAAAGAAAGTAAAACCATATCAACTTTTTCCAAAAAAACTATTCTTTATGCTTCAGTGGAAAGAAAAAAGCCCTGTCTTGGCGGTGACCTACTCTCCCAAGATCAAGGATCTCAGTACCATTGGCGCGGGAAGGCTTAACTGCTGAGTTCGGAATGGGATCAGGTGTACCCCTTCCGCCATAACCACCAAGACACGACCTTTTTCAAAAAAAGTCTATACATAATCGGAAAAAAGTAAATATCTGAACAAAAGAAACTGTTTGTCAAACAGGATTTTTAAAGAAGAGAATCAGCAAAAAGCTCAAAAAAGCTCTTTGCCGACTCCTTCTATAAAAAACAAAAGTCAACAAAAACAAAAAATCAAGGGTCCATTAGTACGGCTCGGCTTAACCCTTCACAGGGCTTATACCTACCGCCTATCAACCTCCTGTTCTCGAAGGGGACTCACTGGGAGAATTTATCTTGAAATAGGCTTCCCGCTTAGATGCTTTCAGCGGTTATCCCTTCCGAACGTAGCTACCCGGCAATGCCCTTGACAGGTACAACCGGTACACCAGAGGTTCGTCCATTCCGGTCCTCTCGTACTAGGAACAGATTTTCTCAATTCTCCAACGACCACGGCAGATAGGGGCCAAACTGTCTCACGACGTTCTGAACCCAGCTCGCGTACCGCTTTAAATGGCGAACAGCCA
>CAIRYL010000013.1 GCA_903882825.1 uncultured Candidatus Peregrinibacteria bacterium
AAAATATGTGCATATTATTATGCCTTTAAAAATGTAATTTTTTTAAAATTTTTTACAGGATAAAAAATCCTTAAAAAAAATCTTTTTTTATCTTTTTTCTAAAAGAAATTTCCCTTTTTTTGAGTCATTATGAAAAATCTTCAGGTTTTTCAGGATATTTGGAATTTTTTTCCTTCTATCTCTTCTTTTCCACCGTCTAAAAAGAAGAGAATTCTTCATACTTTTGGGCTTTCAAACCATTCTTCAAAAGCATTTTTTTTATCAGATTTTTTATTTAAAGATAAGCCAAAAAATGCAGTTTTTATTACTGAAAAAAAAAGTGATATTTACGAATACGAAGAACTTTTCCAAATTTTTTTTCGTCATGAATTAGAAACAGAACAATGGAAAACATTTTCATTTTCATTTTCTCAAGATCCTCAAGAAGAACAAAAAAAAGCATTTGAAATGATTTCTCAAATCCATCATTTAAAAAAAACACTTTTTCTTCTCTCTGAAGAAGAATCACAAAAACTTTTTCCAAATCCAAAAGAATGGCTAGCACAAGAATATATTTTAAAAACAGGATCTGCATTTCATCTTTCTGATTTTTTTGAAATGATGGATTCATTGGGATATACAGCAGGAATGGATAGAAATTTAGAAAAGGGTGAATTTTTAAGAACAGGAGATACTCTTTCTATTTTTCCAATAGGATACGAGCATCCTTTTACTGTAGAAATTGGTTTTCATGAAGTAGGAAAAATTATTTCTCAGAATCAAGAATTTTCATCTCTCTCTATTTTTCCAATTATTTGTAAAAGAAGGTCAACGCCATTTATTCATCTTTTTTCTGAAAAAGACGTTACCATTTATGATGACTATGAACGCGAAAATGAAGAAATTCCTCCTATCCCAGGAAAAGTAGTACATATTTCTTCTTTTCCAAAAGAAGAAGATGAACCACTTCATCTTCGTTTTTTATCTGTTTTAAAATTTTATACACTTACGGATTTTTTAAATGATCTTCGTGAAAAAATACGATTAGAATGGAAAATAATAATTGTTACAAAGCGATTTGAAGAACTTATTACTATTTTTACAGAAGAAAATATTCCATTTACAGAAAAAGGAGATATAAATGCAAATATTTGCATTCTCAATGGAAAAGACTTAGAAATAGTTCCTCCCTCTTTCCAAAATCCAATTGATAAACTTTCATTCCTCACAGATCGTGAAATTTTTCATATTAAGACGAATTCTAAAAAAATTGCGAAAAATACAGAACTAATGGATTTTTTAACAAGTTTAAAAGTTGGAGATTATATCGTTCATCTGGATCATGGGATTGGTCGATTTCTTGGGATTTCAGAGCAAAAAATTTCTGATATTACTCGAGAATATTTGGAAATTGAATATCTTCAGAATGATAAACTTTTTGTTCCTATTGAACACTCCGATAAAGTTTCTCGTTATATTGCAGATGAAGATAAAGTTCCAAGACTTACTCGACTGGGATCGACCGAATGGAAAACTCTTCAGAAAAAAGTAAAGAAAGAAACCGAAAAAATTGCGAAAGAGCTTTTAAAAATGTATGCCGCTCGAGCAAAAGCAAAGGCGTTTCAGTGCAAACCAGATGAAGAACGAATGAGGCAGTTAGAAGAAAACTTTCCGTATGTGCCAACCCCAGGACAAGTAGCCGCCATTCGAGATATAAAAAAAGATATGGAGTCTTCCACTCCTATGGATCGTTTAGTATGTGGAGATGTGGGATTTGGAAAAACAGAAGTTGCTATGCGGGCAGCATTTAAGGCGGTAGAAAATGGTCTTCAGGTGGCGGTTATTGCGCCTATAACCATTTTGGCAGACCAACACTACCAAAACTTTAAAAAGCGCATGGAAGGCTTCGATATTCGCATTGAGATGCTTTCGAGATTTCGAACACCAGCCGAACAAAAAAAAATATTAATAGACCTCCGAAAAGGGAAAATTGATATTATTATTGGAACACATAGACTTCTTTCTTCTGATGTCGCATTTTATAATCTTGGAATACTTATTATTGACGAAGAACAGCGATTTGGAGTTCAGCAAAAAGAAAAATTAAAAGATCTTCGGAAAGAGGTTCATATCCTCACCATGACGGCAACGCCTATTCCTCGAACTCTTAATTTAGCACTGCATAAGTTGAGAGAAATTTCTACCATTACCACACCTCCTCCCGGAAGACTCCCGATTGTAACGGAAGTGCGAAAATATTCAGATCGTCTTATTCGAGATGCTATTTTAAAAGAATTAGAACGAAAGGGTCAGGTGTATTTTTTACACAATCGTGTGGAGACCATTGAGGCAATTACAGAAAAACTTCGCCATCTGGTACCGGAAGCAAAATTTGGGGTTGCACATGGGCAATTAAAGCCGGAAGAATTGGAGAAAAAGATTTATGCATTTAAAAATAAAGAATTTGATGTGCTTGTTTCTTCTACGATTATTGAAAATGGAATCGATCTGGCGAATGCCAATACGATGATTATTAATAAGGCAGAGGCGTTTGGTCTTTCTCAACTCTATCAACTTCGAGGACGTATTGGGAGATCGAGTCGCCAAGCGTATGCATACCTTTTATACCATGCTCAACGCCTTTCTTTAGATGCAAAAAAACGTTTGCGAGCAATTGTAGAAGCCTCGGAATTGGGAAGTGGTTTCCAACTTTCTATGAGAGATTTGGAAATTCGTGGAGCAGGTGATGTTTTAGGAGTTTCGCAACATGGAAGTGTAAACATGGTAGGAGTGAGCCATTTTTTACGTCTCTTAAAACAAACAATTACAGAACTTGAACAAGGAGAAGATAGAAAAGAAGACGAACCCTTTACAGATGTATCTTTAGAATTGCCGTTAGATGCATATATTCCTTCCTTTTTTATTTCTGATGCAAAAGAAAAAATTCTTACGTATCAAAAACTGGCAAGCATAACTACTCCTGGGATGCTAAAAGATCTTTCCGAAGAGCTTGAAGAAGAATATGGGAAGCTTCCAAAAGAAGTAAGAAATTTACTACAGGTATTAGAAATAAAAATATATGCCCGACTCGCAAATTTAAAAGGGATTTCATGTATTAACGAGAATGTTCAAATGTTGCTCTCAAAAAAAGTAACCGCACATGAAATTATGAATCTTCTCCAATATCAAAAATTTTGGACTATTTCCGGTGAGTCACTCCGCGCTACCATGAAGCAGTTGGGATTTAATTGGCAAGAAACACTTTTAGAGGCCATTAAACTTTTAGAGCCGAAACGAAAAAAACACAATAAACTTCACAAATAAAATATCTGCGAGTTTTTGGGAGATGGGAAGTTTTCAGTTGTTATTTTAGGAAAAAATACAGGAGGTGTGTATTTGAAAATTTTTCCAATCTGGCTGCCCGGGTTGGGATCGAACCAACGAATGACGGATTCAAAGTCCGTTGCCTTACCACTTGGCGACCGGGCAATATCGCAAAAATGTCAATATGCCATAAAATTCTTTCAAAGAGCAGTAAAAAAATCAATGAGAAATTTTTAAAATGAACGAGTATGATACTTTTACTTTTCACACCATTATGATTTTTTGGGGAATTTGCATCGCGATTGTCATGACTATTTTTGGTCAATTGTTCCGTATTCCTCTTCTCGGAGGAACTGGAATTTTATTGCTCGACGCTTGGATTCCCGTAGTGGTTTGCGTATGGGCATTTCAAAAATTGTGGAAATGGGGCATAGGCGAAACGTTTTCTTTCCCTTTTGAAATTTTAAAAAAACCATTTTTTCTTGGAGGGGTCGCGTTTTTAGGAATCGCGCTTGGTTCACTCTTATGGAATGCTCAATATTTCTCTCTTTTTACTCTTTTAGAAAGTGGATTTTATCTCTTTCGGTATGCGTTTTTAATACTTTTTTTTGTGGTGATTGCAGATGAAGTGAACACTTTTTCTCGTATTACCAAACTACTGTATATTTTTCTTCTTTCTAGTATTACTCTTGTTATTTTTGGATTTTTACAACTTGTTTTTTTCCCAAATTTTACATTCATGCAAGTATATGGCTGGGATCCTCATATAGGAAGACTGCTTTCGACATGGTTTGATCCTAATTTTTTTGCTGGATTTTTAGCATTTTCCATTTCTATTTTTATGGGAATTCTTGTTTTTTCCCCACTTTTAAAAAAAATTCCTCGTTTTTCAGATTTTTTAAAAAACAAAAGAGATATGAGTATTTTTTTCCTCATGCTCGTTTTTTTACTGGCACTTATTCTTACGCTTTCTCGCTCTGGATTTTTGGCATTTGCAGTAGTCGGATTTTTATTTGGCATTTTTTTCTTTCGGAAATTATTCGTCATTGGGCTTTTCGGTCTTTTATTGCTTCTTCCTGTATTTCCAAAAAGTGTAGAACGAATTTCTGATGGAGTTTCTTCTCTTTTTTCTGTTGTGAGAGAGCAAGAAAGTATTTTTTTACCGGACGCAACAGCACGATTAAGAGTTCAAAATATGCAGGAAGCCTTAGAAATGAGAAAAAAAAATGAATGGATAGGACTTGGATTTAATACTCTTCGTTTTTATAGGGGCGAGGGGATTCACTCTTCTGGCGGATTTGACACTTCTCTGTTTACTATTGTGGTAACGACGGGTTGGGTTGGGCTCTTTTGTTTTCTTTTATTTTTTGGTGGGATGATTTGGGAATCCGTTCTTCAATTTCGAAATCCTCGAAGCAATACGCTTAAAAGAGGAATTGCTCTTGGGTTTGCGATTGGGAGTGTTGGCATTTTTGTTCATTCATTTTTTGTGAATACTCTTTTTTTCGGTCTCTTTTTAGTTTTTTTATTTGGCATTTTTGGGATTTTACATTCCAAAGGGTGGGAAACGATTGAAAAATAATAACTTCATCATTTCTTTTGCATTTGTTCAAAAATGTTCATTTTGATACAATTTTTTTGATTTTTTTATTCTATGTTTTCTATTCCTCAAAGTTCTCCTCCCGAAAACACCTCTCCAATTCCTTCACCACAAATATTAGAAGTAACTCTTAAAAAGCCATTATGGGAAATCCTTGGATCTTTTTTTTGGGGAGCTTTAAAAATTATTCTTGTTTTGATAGTTATTGGGCTTCTTTTTCAGGGATCTCAAATAAAACCTCAAAATTTAGAAATGGCGTATGAAAAAAGGGCGATCGATGAATACTGGAGACCGGTTGATATTGATGTGAATGCCAAACAAATCGCAATGATTTCTGCAAAGGGAACTATTGTAGGAGAAGATATCTTACCATCTTTTTCAGAGGGAATGATTGTAGCACCTCGACTTATTGCAATGTTGGCTTCTGCTGGAGACGATCCCGCGGTGAGCGCCATTGTTCTTCGCATTGATTCTCCTGGGGGGGAAGTAGGTGCGTCCGAACGCATCACTACTGCGCTTGAACAAATTCAAAAAGATAAAAAACCAGTGTATGTGCTTTTGGAAAACATTGCGGCAAGCGGAGGATATTATATTTCTACACCGGCAAAGAAAATTTATGCTTATCCAGAGACACTTTTAGGAAATATTGGTGTTCGTATGGATATTCCAAATATTCAAGGACTGATGGGGAAAGTGGGCGTAGAAATGCAAACGGTTACTTCTGGACCATTAAAAGATATGGGAAGTCCATTTCATGCCATAAAAGAGGAAGAAATGAAAATTTTTCAAGCGCTGATTGATGAATCTTACCAAAAATTTTTACAACGGGTTTCTGATGGTCGAAAAATTCCTCTAGAAACGGTAAAAACGTTGGCAGATGGGCGCATTTATTCAGGAATACAGGGTGCTCAAAATAAGTTAATTGATAAAACAATTACTTCTCTTGGAGATCTTTTGCTAGATTTGCGTGTGGAAATGGGAACTTCTGTGCAATTAGTAGAATTTAAAGAGCCAGTAAGTCCGTGGGATGAATTTTTGATGACGGTTTCGAGTTCGGTTTCGCCTCTTCAGGCATCGTTTAAGAAATCTTTGGGGGTAAGTATGAAATACGAATAATTTTTATTTTACGTATGTCTTCTCTTCTCCGTTTCTCTTTCGGAGCTTTGACATTGGGGTTTCTTGCACTTTTGGCACCTGGACAGGGACTTGCGGATGAAGAATATGTATATACCACTTGTGATATTGCCTGGGTAAACCAGCGCAATGGAACCACTCCTCTTCCTATTCTTACCAAAGAGGAATCCCAACTTTTAAGAAATATTTTTGGGAAAACAGTAAAAAGCACGCAAGTGGCGAAAAATGAGAATGGTAAAATTATTTGTATTTTCGGTGCCGACGCGAAATTTAAAAAGATTTCACCAGACATTGGAAAATTAACAGCCCTTCGTGGGCTTGATATCTCGGGGAATAAAATTTCAGTTCTCCCGAAAGAAATAGGGGATTTGGTAAATCTTGAGGATTTAAGACTCCCTTTTAACAATATACAAAAAATTCCTGTTTCCATTGAAAAACTTATAAACCTAAAAAGTTTAGACATTTCGTGGAATAGGATAGCGATACTCCCTTCTGAGATGAAAAATCTTACAAATTTACGCACACTAGATATTCGACAAAATCTATTGTCTGGAGGTATCCCCTCAGAAATAGAGGTGCTCCATATTAAAAACCTCTTTTATGATAAGGAAGATAATGAGGCGGTGGCGACTCAAAAATACTTTGAAGATTTTGGGCAGTGCGCGATAGAAGAATTTGGAAGAGGATGGAGTGCTCCAGATAAAACTGATACAAAACTCTCTCCGAGAGAAAAAACGCTTCTGAAAGAAATTTTTGGAAAAGCAATTTCAAAAGATCAGGTTATAAAAAACGAGGAAGGAGAAATTCTCTGTATCTTCGCAAAAAATAGCGAAATAGAAAGCATTTCTTCCAAAATACAAGAGCTTTCTGCTTTGGAAGGTTTATATTTAGAAGGCAATAAACTCTCCTCTCTCCCGAATGAAATTGGGAATCTTTCTCATTTAAAAACACTCAACATTGATGTGAACCATATTACAGAAATCCCTGCCGGGATAGGCAAACTCAAAAGTTTAAAAATACTCAGTGCAGTCGTTAACGATCTAGAAAAACTACCTCCTGAAATAGGGGATTTGGAAAACTTAAAAACACTTGATGTAAAATCCAACGATTTACATGAAATTCCTGTAGAAATTGGGAATCTTTCACAACTAGAATATCTCGATTTTGAAGGATCAAGCATGCAATCTTTTCCCCCTGAAATAGGAAATCTTAAAAATTTAAAGTATCTGAATTTTAATACTTATCATTTTGATAAGGGGGCTCTTACTTCTCTCCCGTCTACCATTGGCAACCTTACAAATTTAGAATTACTAGCCATTGAAAATGCTAGCCTCACAACCATTCCTATTGAGATTGGGAAGTTAAAAAAGTTGCAATACATTAGCTTTAAAGGGAATGATTTTACATTTCTCCCTTCCGAAATTGGAGATCTTCCAACTCTTTTTAATCTCAATATTTCAAATAATCGTATTGAGAAGCTCCCAAAAAACTTTGAAAATCTTTCCTCCCTCACTACCCTTGATATCAGTGAAAATCGCTTTCCAAATTTCCCTTCCGAAATTGTAAAATTCTTAAATCTCAAGAATGTGGACGCTTCTTGGAATTACATTGCAACGCTCCCTCCAGAAATAGGGAACCTCGTGAATCTTAATTCTCTCAGCTTCCATGACAATAAACTCACCACTTTACCTGAAGAATTAGGAGATATCCCACATCTTGGAGAATTGGAGTTGCACAACAACCAGCTTTCCACTTTCCCTCACACCATTAAGAGCTCTTATTACCTTACCAGACTCTCTCTTTGGGGTAATAAAATTTCTAAGAAAGAACAAAAGGTTTTAAAGAAGATCTTTAGAGATGCTATTTTTGAAAAACCGAGTGATTATTGATGTTGACCCTTTAAAAAGAAGATATTGCTATTATTACTTCAGAGTTGGACTATTATAATGAGCGGTGGAATCGCTTTGAATGGACTTTTAATATAGTACTATTTTAAATTATATCATGCTCACGACGTTTAAAAGGATATTTCTTTCCATCCTGTTATTTTTTCTATTCGTGCAGGGTTTTGCATTCGCACACCAGCCACGAATAGTTGACGGTCACCAAACTGTTGTTGTAGAGCCTGAAATATCAAAAGCATATTACGGACAATTAACGGGTATACCAGATGTGTATACCATACTCGCAAGCACTCCTTTCGATTTGTACGTCAATATTTTAACTCCCGACATTGTCGGGCAAAAAACAGATGTCTCCGTGACGATTACAAAAGACGGAAAACCGCTCGCCGTGTTGGATGGTATGCAGTTTACTTGGGAAAAAATGTTTGAGCCATTTGGGTACGACATGTACTGGAAGGGACCAGAGTATAAAACAAATGGAGAAGTAGGGATCTACCTCATTACGGTTACCAGCACTCATAATGACAGTAAATATTCTCTTGCCATTGGAGAGGCGGAGAATTTCAATTTTCAGGAAATAATGAATGCGCTCACCCTGGTTCCACAGCTCAAGAGTAACTTTTTTAACGAGTCGCCAATAAATTTTATACTTTCGCCCTTTGGATGGGGAATAATTCTCATACTCTACATACTTGCAGGCATTGTGGGATTTATTTTTCGTTTTGTGTTTTACAGGTTTGCAAAAAACTCAGAACAGAGAACTGGTAAGAACATCGGGACATGGGATCGCGTCATTCGACTTCTCATTGGTGCGGGTCTCCTTCTTTTGGCAATCTCCACCACTTGGAACCTGATTCTTATTTTCTTCTCAGGGTTGGTTTTATTTGAGGGTATTTTCTCTTGGTGTGGAGTTTACGCATTATTGGGGAGAAATACTGGTCGTCTTGAGGAATAGAAAATCTAGTAATGGCGATATATTCTGATAAAATTATTTTATGGAGCTCAACCAGTGACGCCTTTTTTATTTCCCCTTTTACCCCTTCTGTATGGAATTTTTTAAAAACTTTGATTGGTCCGCAAAATCCATTGTAAAAGTAGTCGGTATATTTTTCCTTGGTATTATTTTTCTCTCATTGGCAATGGTGTTTTTGGATTTTGCCATGAGGACTATTGTTAATAATGGAGAATCAAAAATATCTTCTCCCATTCCTGGAAATCAAGAAATAAATGATTCTTTTTTGGCAAAATCATCTTATTCTTCAGGTTCACTTATGGAGAGAGACGGTGTGATTTCGACTCCTTTGCAAAATTTTAATGGAATGGACGCAAATGCGGAAGATTTTGAAGCACGGAGTTTTAACGCTGAGTATCGCACTTCAAAAAAAGAGGAACTTTGTGGGAGCATTGCCCAGTTTAAAGCAGATAAAGAAACCATTTTCTTGACGGCGTATGACAATAACACTTCGTGTAATTATTCATTTCGGGTACTCAGAACGAAAGAAGGAGAAGTTTTAAAAAAACTACAAGACCTTCATCCTGAAAATATTTCCGAATCCACCGAGACGATACAACGCCAAGTAACACAGGTAGAAAGCCAAATTGAAATTCTTCAAAAAAAACTAGCATCTATTACTGCAACATTGGAAGATGCACAAAAGCGATATGACGAATTAGTAATTTTGGCTACTAAAAAAGAAGAAGTGAGCTCTCTTACACAATTGATTGATACGAAAATAAACACCATTGACCGGCTTTCTCAACAAAAACAGAGTATTTCTGAACAAATTTCCAATGCCGAACGCCAACAAAAAGATCTTTCAGAACGAATGAAATACAGCGAATTTTCGATATCAGTGGTGGAAGATATTTTAATTGACTGGAAAAATATTCAGGGAAAATGGCGAAGTCAGATAAAAGATTTGGCATACACATTTGATGATGTAGTGCAGTCGGTATCAGTAGATTTAATCACCTTTATTCTTCGCGTTTTTCAAGCTATTTTCTACTTTGCAATTTCTCTTATTCTCCTTCGTTTAGTGTGGGGCATGAGCAAGAAAATTTGGATGTGGGGAAAAGACGAGGCAGAACACAAGATTTAAAATTAAAGATTGTGGAATTTGTAGGGAGCAAATTTTTTTGTTCCCTACCCGTAGCCTCAAATTTTCCATTTTATCAATTTTTATGCTTTCCCCAGCCCTCACCATTTCCCAAACTCTTTGGAATCGCCTCTCGGCTTCCCCCAAGAAATATATCCATCTCGTGATGATCGCCACGAAGCCGGATATTATAAAACAAGCACCCCTGTATAATGCTCTTCAAAAAAGAGGGGAAGAAGTGTTGCTTGTACATACAGGACAACATTACGATTTTAACCTTTCGGGTGGAATGCTGGAAGAATTTGGGCTCATAGTAGATATAAACTTGAATATTTCTGGCGCATATTACGAAAAGGTGGCGCAAATTATTGACCGACTCGGCGGAGTGTTGATGTACATAAAAGAACTCGGGAAAATTCCGCTTCCGTATATTCATGGAGATACAATGACGGCAATGGCAGTGGGCAATGTGGCGTACAGTTGCAATGTTGGCTGTGTCCATAATGAAGCGGGAATTCGGACACTTACGCCGAAAAAAGAATTTTTTCAAAAATTGGTAGGGGCGTATTGCAATACGCCCCTACAGAATTCTGCCTCTCTTCAATGGTGGTTTGACATCCATAAAAACCCAGAAAATTTTGAGAAAGGCTCTATGGAGCCCACGCCAGAGCAGTTTAATACGCGGTGTGCAGAGCCTGCTTCTGGTATTTTTTTGGCGCCAGTGGAATTAGATAAACAGTTTTTACGGGAAGAAGGGTTTCCTGAAGATCGTATTTTTGTGGTGGGGAATTCCGTGGCAGATGCCGTAGGAGCGTATTGCAATACGTCCATAAAAAAATCTGATATTTTCCAAAAATACCCACTCCTCACAGACGGCGTTCTCCGGTTTTGTATCCACCGCCGTGAAAATTGTGAAAATGAAAAACGCTTTCGTGCTCTTTTTGGTGCTTTGAAAAAATGTATAGAGACGGGATACCCAGTACTCCTTATTTCTCTTCATGCTACCGAATCTGCCATTGACCGTTTTGGACTCCGGGAAGAAATGAACACTTTAAAAGAACAAAAAAATTTTATTTACTCTGAAGTTTGGCCATATTACAGTGATGTGATTGCAGCGATGAAAGTGGCAAAAGCCGTTATTACCGATTCTGGTTCTATGCAAGAAGAATGCAATATTTTGGGCGTTCCATGTATTACGTTGCGCTTTGGAAGTGATAGAGGTGAAAGTTTTTTTGCAAAAGGAAATGTCCTTGCTCCTCCTATAAGTGCCGATTTCGTGTTCGCCATTATACAAAAAGTAATACAAGAGGGGCTTTTGAAAAATGCACAAAAAATTTATGGAGAAAATGTTTCTGAAAAATGTGTAGACCGTGTATTAGAGGTTTTAAGTATTGGAAAATCGGTTTTAAGAACGGAAGAAGAACGGATTTTTGCGTGAA
>CAIRYL010000014.1 GCA_903882825.1 uncultured Candidatus Peregrinibacteria bacterium
ATCTCTTAAAAACATGGGAAAGGGCAAGTGTTATTGCGCATCAATTATTAGAAAGAAAAATGAAAGTAGAAGAACCAGATTCCGAAATTGCTTGTCTTGTAAAAGCTATTGCAACAAGGGTGTATAGACTTGTTTCACGACATGATATAAGAGAAGAAAAGTATGTATTTTCTCCAGGAGGAGACACAAGTGCCAATGTTGAGAATGGAGACAATCTGTTAGAAAAATTACGGGAAAAACATAAAGAACTTGAAAAAGATAGTGGAAATATTAAAATTATATCTCAACAGATAAAATCAATAATCTTAGAAGCAGGACTTATGGTTTGATCTCTGAAATAGAAAAAGTAAACCCCTCATTGCCGTCATATTCTGGTAAAACACGCTGGTTCCATAGTCCCCTTTGTGGGGCTGTGGAGCCTTTTGTATTTTTGTGCTTGTGCTTTTGGCGCGTGGAGAGAAATAAAAAAACATACAAGGTAGAGACGTTCTGGCAGAACGTCTCTACAAACATTTGGCATTTCCAAAAAATTCATCGCAAAAAAACTGGCATGTTTTTAAAATATATTTACAAAACATGTACAAAAAAATAAAAAAGCTTTTCAAAATACAATGATTTTTGATTGAAACGAGGCAAAAAATGAGCTTTAAAACAAGAGAGAAATATTTTTTTGTGTTGGTTCTTGCCTTGTAGTTTTAACCATTTTTTTGGCTTTATAAAAACAAAAACCAGTGCAGATGTAAAAAAATAATATTGGCTAAAAAAATGAGTACAACTGCCAGTTGTGCCCAAAAAAGTTTTTGTATGTGCCCCAGAAGACATTTCGAGCAATCGGGATGCCTTTTAAAAATGCACTGGAAATTTTTGGAATAATGTTATAGAATAGGGGGATTTTTTATTTTTTTATGTCGCTTAATCATCAAGAAACACTTGAAATGAATTCAAGTATCGCCTTTTTTCTTTCCAATCTTCCCGAAACCTTATCAAATGCATCTGAATTACTAAAAACAACTCAAGGGCAAATAGCTACTAATGTTTTGAGCGGCCTTTTTAGTACACTAGGAGGACTACTGGATGCTCGTGAGGCACAAGATATTACAAGTTTTAGAGGTGTTGTAGCAGAATTTGGAAAAAAAGGAGGAGGAGGAGAATCTCCTAATATGTCTCATGAAAATGCTGTAGGGCAGGTTTTAGATGAAACAAAAATAGAGTTAAAACAAGCATTACTCTTTAGTATTAAAAAATTTGTTAATTTAGTACCATCATTGCATCAAACATTGAATGTAGCCATTACACTTCAGGATACAATAGCTATAGAACAGATGATGGTTCAGGTAAGAATACTGACTGTTACTTTAGGAGGATTAGTAGATGCATATGTAAGAAATGATATTCAAAAAGCAAAGGAAGTCGTAGAAGCATTTGAAGCAGTTGGACAGAAACCTAATATATCTCACTGAAAAAACTGATTTTACTCAGATTTCTTCTAAAAATTAAATAATAAAAGCGAACAAGGTGGTAGAGCCTGCTTTTTAAGCATTTAACCTCTAAAATTATGCCTAATTCTAAAATATTAAAAAACAATCTTGATCCAAACCAAATCGTGGGGGGAGAGAATATGAGAAGTTTAGATAATAGTACTGTTGCCTGGAAAATTAAGCGTGAAATAATGTACCTAAAATACGACTGATCTAATTTCATCAGTACAGGACTCTTACACATTGCTATTAATAAAATGACTGTATTTGGATTAAAAGGACAACCTGCACAAAAGGAATTGAAATCAATACTTGATCCATTGGTTGAAAGACTTAACGAATTCCAAGGAGATGTTGTAAGTTTTTTTGATAATTTTGCTGAGGAAGGTTCTATTTATGATGCTTTTTGTAAAAAATATAAAAATCATGAATTTTATCCCTCTCTCATGAGGTGTACAGAGGAAAGAGATATAACTAGGCAGATAGTTATTGAATTAGTAGAGCAAGAAATAAGTAGAAAATTCGTTAATGCGGAATCTTTGGGTTTTAACCAACATTTATTAGGAGTTATTCCTCAAGGCGCTGAGTAATAGTGTTGGCTTGTGCTTTTGGTGCATGGATAAATAAAAAAACATACAAGGGAGAGACGTTCTGGCAGAACGTCTCTCCAAACATTTGGCATTTCC
>CAIRYL010000015.1 GCA_903882825.1 uncultured Candidatus Peregrinibacteria bacterium
GTGGAGATAATTGAATGCAAATGAAAAAAATTTCTCCTATTATGCGAGTATTGGCAATCTTTTGTAAAGGAATCTAACTTGTAAAGGACTGCTGTTATAATTTTTTAAATATATTTTTACAAATTCCATTATGAATAAGAATAGTATTTTTCCCGCAACCAAGAGACGATACTTACCAGTATAATTAAGACGGGGACTTCAATGAGTGGACCAACGACTCCTGCAAATGCTTGACCAGAGTTGATACCAAAAACCCCAATTGAAGTCGCAATGGCGAGTTCAAAATTATTTCCCGTTGCGGTAAATGCGAGTGCAATATTTTGGGGAAAATTTGTCTCTAGCATTTTCCCGAAGAAAAAACTTATAAAAAACATAATTACAAAATACAGTATCAATGGTATCGCAATGATAAAAACATCAAAAGGAATGTTTACTATCAATTTTCCCTTCACACTAAACATGATCAAAATGGTAAACAAAAGGGAATATAAGGTAAGAGGACTAATTTTTGGTACAAATGTTTGAGTATACCATTCTTCTCCTTTTTTTCGTACCAATACATATCGTGTTAAAAATCCAGCCAAAAAAGGAATTCCAAGATATAAAAAAACACTTTTGGCAACATCTTGAATATGCACGCTTGCGACCATACTTTTTATCCCAAAATATGGAGGAAAGACGGTTATAAAAAGATACACAAATACACTATAAAAAATAACTTGAAAAATACTATTCATTGCCACTAAACCAGCAGCATATTCTCTATCTCCATTTGCTAAATCATTCCACACTAATACCATTGCAATACATCTGGCGAGCCCTATCATAATAATTCCCACCATGTATTCCGGGTATTCTTGTAAAAAAATAAGAGCCAGTGCAAACATTAAAAGTGGACCAATAATCCAATTTAAAAGAAGAGAAAGAGACAAAAGTTTTATATTTTTGAAAATTTTTCCAAGATTTTCATATTTTACTTTTGCGAGCGGTGGATACATCATCAACATGAGACCTATTGCAATGGGAATATTGGTAGTGCCAAAAGAGAATTTATTAATAAAAGTTTCCGTACCTTGAAAAAAATAACCAATTCCAATACCAATACCCATAGATAAAAAGATCCATATCGTCAAATATCGATCCAGAAATGATAATTTTTTGGCGTTATTCTCATTCATAAAAATGTATTAAAATTATTTCTGTTCCGAAAGAAAAGGATTATGCATTCTCTCATAAAACAAGAAAGTTCCGCTTGCTTTTTAAACTATTATTTCCTCAATTGAGATATTGACCAAAAAGGTTTTTAGATTTTTCTAAAAAAAATATTACGAAGATAATCGTCGAGATACAGCCCGTCCATGAGCATCCAGCCCTTCAATTTTACTTACTGTTTGTACAATACTCGACAAATTTTGAAGTCCCTCTTTTGTAAGAATTTGTTTTTCTACAGTTTTTACAAAAGTTTCTACGCCTACTGGAGATGAAAATTTTACTGCCCGAGCAGTAGGAAGGCTATGATTTGTTCCGCTTGCATAATCACCAACGGGTACAGGAGCATATTCTCCAATAAAAATAGATCCCGCATTTCGAATGCTTTTACTCAATTCTTCAGCATCTTTTGTTTGAATTTCTAAATGCTCGGCTCCATATTCATTTGCAAACGCAATCATCTCTTCACGAGAATCTACAACAATAAGAGCCGTATAACCATTATATAAAGACTGCTCTAAAATGCCTCTTCGAGAACATTCTTGTTTTAATTCTTCTACTTTTTTTTGTGTTTCTTCTGCAATTTTTTGGCTCGTACAACATAAAACCATAGAAGAATCTGGTCCATGTTCACACCGCGCTAAAATATCTAAAGCACAATATTCAGGATTACTCGTTTCATCCGCTAAAATAAGACCTTCAGAAGGACCAGCCAACATATCTATTCCTACTTGACCAAAAACTTGAAGCTTGGCGGCCTGAACCCAAGGAGAGCCAGGTCCAGAAATTTTTTCTACTGGAATAATACTTTCTGTTCCATACGCCATTGCAGAAATAGCAGCGATTCCTCCTACTCTATAAATTTCATCTGAGCCGGCAATATGTGCCGCAATAAGAATCTCGGGATAATCCCCCGTAGGAGGGAAAAATACTGCCACCCGTGGAACACGAGCAGCTTTTGCGGCTACCGTTAATATTTGTGCGACTGTTGGAAGTGGAGCCTTTCCAGCAGGAACATACAGTCCCACCGAGTCGAGTGGAGTAATTTTTGCACCCGTTCGAACACCAGGAATGGTTTCTATTTCCCATTCTCCGCGATCAAAAATATGTCGTGCTTGTTCCGCATGAAATGCCTGAGAAATAGAAATTTGTTTTTTGAGAATTTCTATGACTTCCGGAGAAACACGATTATAGGCTTCTTCAATTTCTGCTGGCGTTACTCGAAGACGATCAAGCGAAAAATGCGGATCATCAAATTTTTGAATATATTCCAAAAGAGCACTATCTCCTTCATTTTTTACTTTTTGCACCCAATATTTTACGTCATCAAAAAGCGCATCAATATCTGCTTGTGCTCTTCTGAGTATTTTTTTTCTGGTTTCACCCACTAATGCAACATTTTTATACAGAGGAATCATACACAAAAAAAACTCTCTTTTTTTATATCAGACATACCAAAAAAAATACACCTTTTTAAAAATCTTTCCATATTTTTATGGCATCCATTCCGATAAAAAATGTTTTCCAGAGTTTTCCCGAATGAATCGGTGCAGGAATAACATTTTTATGGATGATGATATTGGGGCTTTCATACTCTATAAATTCATCAAATACATTCGCTTGAAAAAAAGATTGTATTGTTTTTTCTCCTCCTTCTACCAAAATACTCGCAATTTTTTTTTCTCCTAATATTTGTAAAAGAACCGGAAGAGAAAAACTATTATTCTTTTGGACAGGAATCTCAAGAATATGACTTTTCCCAAAGTATTTTTCAGCAGAAACTTTTTGGGTTTTCTCGGTGATCAATAAAAAGTTTTCATCTCTAAACACTTGTGCATTATGAGGACAAATTCCGTGTGGGTCCATAATGAGACGAAGAGGATCTCTTGGTACTTTTTGAGGAAGAAAAGGAAGTGTATTTTCTTCATATTCTTCATAATATTTTGGAATTTCACGTACCCCTAAATGAGGATTATCAACCAAAATTGTATGAGCTCCTACTAAAATGGCATCATGCTTTTGGCGAAGTCCATATGTAAATTTTTGAGTTTCATCTCCGCTAATACGCATGTTTTCACCAATAATTCCCATTTCCCCATTTTTTGTTTTCGCAATTTTACCCGTTATAAAAGGAATATGTGTGGTGATGTATTTTTGAAATGGTTCATAAAAAAATGAATATTCATTTTGAAGATTGGAAGAAGCAAAAGATACCAATATTCCCGCATTTTTTAATATTTGCACTCCCTTTCCAGAAACTAATGGGTTGGGATCTAAGAAAAAAATACAAACTTCTGAAACTTTTTTTTGAATGAGCATTTCCACACACGGTGGAGTTTTTCCCGTATGTGCGCATGGCTCTAAAGAAACAAAAACACAGGCACCAGCCACACAGTACCCTTGATTTTCTGCATTTTGGATTGCCTGTACTTCTGCGTGTGGTCCACCATAATACGGATGCCATCCCTCTCCTATAATTTTTTTATCTTTTACAATAACACAACCAACTTCAGGATTTGGAGAAACATGCCCCCTCCCACACAGAGCCAGGAAAAGTGTCCGCCGAAAAAAATCATCACGGTAAAATTTCATACACGTAAAATATAGTGGAAGAAGGAAGATGTAGCCAAGTTTTCTTTTTTGAGATATACTTTTTTTGATTTTTTATTATGAGGTATGTCTCAAACAATATTAATAGTAGGAGGCGCAGGATTTATTGGTTCAAACTTTGTCCATCATATCGCTTCACAATACCCAAATTATAAAATAGTAGTATTAGACGCTCTTACTTATGCGGGAAATTTAGAGAATTTAGAATTCGTAAAAGATAAAATTATCTTTATAAAAGGAAATATTGCGGATATGAACGCTGTTTCTTCTGTTTTTCAAGAATATTCACCCCAATATATTGTAAATTTTGCCGCAGAAACACATGTCGATCGATCTATTGTAGGTCCACAAATTTTTTTAGAAACGAATGTAAAAGGGACTCAAAATCTTTTAGAAGCCTGTAGAAAAATGGAAATAAAAAGATATTTACAAGTTTCTACCGATGAAGTGTACGGAGATCTTGGTGACCATTTTTTAAACGATGCCCCACAATATTTTACAGAAAATACGCCACTGAGTCCCAATTGCCCTTATGCAGCATCAAAAGCTTCAGCTGATCTTTTTGTACGATCATACTTTGAAACTTATTCTCTTCCTGTCCTTATTACGCGTTGTACCAATAATTATGGTCCGTATCAATATCCTGAAAAACTCATTCCATTTTTTCTTTTTCGAGCAATGCAAAATCAATCACTGCCGATATACGGAGATGGCAAAAATGTAAGAGATTGGCTCTATGTAAAAGATCATTGTGAAGCCATTGACAGAGTCCTTCATCACGGGAAAATCGGAGAAGTATACAACATTGGAGGACACAACGAAAAAACGAATCTTCAAATTACTGAAATTTTATTAGAAAAATTAGGGAAACCAAAAAGTCTTATTACTTTTGTAGAAGATCGTTTAGCCCACGATAGAAGATATGCAATGGATCCCACAAAAATGAGGGAACAACTCGGATGGGAACCCCGTTATCCTTTTGAAAAATGGATTGATGAGACAATTTCCTGGTATATGGAACATCAAGAATGGGTGGATAGATGTGCAAAACGTTCCGAAGAATTTAGAAAACAAAATTATGATCAGCGAAAAGAAGAAACTCATTAAAAAAATAATCATCCATAAAAGTCATCACCCTTAGGCATATTATCTTGAGCTTTTCCAGAATATAAATTTTCTTGCCTTCCAGTTATAGCTTCTTGAAAACGTTGATACACTTCATACGGATTATTGATATTTTTGAGAGTATCATACGCCGTCTGTATTCTTTGATTTCTTTCCTTCCCCAGAGAAACAGTTTCAATTTTTCCCGTATCAATAAAAAGCGTTCCCGTATTAAATATTTTATCAAGCAGGCTGACTTGAACATTTATTGTCTTTATGGCTGTAAAATAAAGAGAGTTAAAATCTGTTCCAATAATCCCCGACCGGATAAGAATCCGTTTATTGGTTATGAGATATACAATACGAGAATCAGAAAAAAAACGAATAAGGGAAAAAGTAAGCCCTCCTACAAAAAATAAAAGTCCAATCGCTGGTGTAGGAATCATATTTCCAGAACTTCCATGAGAAAAATCATAGTACAGATTCCCCTGCGAAAATAAAAAAATGGAAATTCCTGAAATGACTAAAAAAGAAACCCACCAATAAAACCAAAGAACCTTTTTATTCATGGTATCACTCCAAATAATTTGTTCTTGTGGCTCTAAAACCGCCATTATCTCTGGATTCATATATGTATTATAAATAAATATATCATCAACATTATCTCATTTTTTTGGTTTTTTTGCAATCAGAAAGTGATTTTGAAAAAGATGTGATACTATTCACTTTGGAAAAATTCAATTGTTTATTCTATGTTTTTTTCAAAAGCACAAAACCATCGTTTCTCTCTTCCTTCATTTTTTTTAAAAGTGGGAACAATTGTAATATTAATACTGCTTTTTTGTATTACTTTTGGAGGATTATTTTTATACTACAGTTTAGGAGAATTACAATTTTTATTACCAAAAAGCTTAGAAATGGCAGGTTTTTCTGATGAAAAAACATATTTAGTTCTTCTTCATAACGATGGAGAATTGCGTGCCACGCTCGGCTTTATTTCTGGTTTTGCAGTCATAACAGTAAAAAACGGGAATCCTCAAATTGCATTTTATGATTCCTACGATGTTTCTCCTCCGAATGAGTTTATTCCTGCTCCCGCGCCTATGGAACATATTTTTAAAAAAGATCAAAAATATCAAGGATGGGTATTTCGAGATACAAACTTTTCTCCGTCTTTTCAAGAAAATGCCATGTTGGCGGTACGATTTTTACAATATGACGAACGATTTAAAAATATTTCATTTAATGGAGTTATAGGACTTGATACACATGCGATTGGATCATTACTAGAAAGTGTCGGAAATATTTCTTTTCAAGGAAAAACACTCACTTCTGAAAACTTTTTTGAAACACTTGAATTTACGTCTAAAAATTTTGATCATCATGATTCAGAGGCCTGGGAAAATCGAAAAAGTCCTTTAAAACCCATTGCAGAAAATCTTCTTTCAGAAATAGCTAAAAATCCCACCAATTGGAAAAACATTTCTAAAACCATCGCGAATGAAGCAAATACAAAACATATTCTGTTTTCTTTCTCCAATCCAGATATTCAAAAACTTTTCTCGAATCAACAATGGACAGGGGAAATGAACACAGAGGAATCAAATGCCTTTTGGGGTGTAAATATCGTGAACATTGGAGGGAGAAAAGGAGATCGATATCTCAAAAAAAACTTCCATTCTTCTGTCTTTGTAGATGCCACCGGTGGTATAAGCGAAACATTTCGGATAACGCTTACTCATGAAGGAACAAGAACATTATATTCAGATGAATATTTTGCACATATTCGTATTTTTCGACCAAAAGGATCCGTTTTAATTCACTCTGAAGGTGATTTTTATGAAAAAGCGCTTCCAAAACAAGAAATTTCTTCTATAGCACAAAGTGAAGAATATTCTTTTTTCTTGGGACTTTCGCCCGGAGAACAAAAAACATTTACGTTTACCATTACGTATCCTCGTCGTATTCAATACCTTATTCCCTTTCCTCTATTTCTTGCTCCACAAAGTGGAAGTAATGGAGAAAATTGGGATATTACTTTTCGAGGAGAAGGAGACTTAAAATTTACAGCAGAGGGATGTGACACTCTCCAAACAAGAGAAAACATTATGTTTTGTAATGTTCACAGTGCACAAAATCGGATGCTCCAATTTACTCTTCTTCCCGACATTATTCCGCCTCTTTTAGAAAGTAGTTTATTTGTAGATGAAAAAACTCTTTTATTATATTTTTCAGAAAAACTTTCACCATATATGCTCGA
>CAIRYL010000016.1 GCA_903882825.1 uncultured Candidatus Peregrinibacteria bacterium
AAATATTTTTAGCGCTTTCTTCTTTTCCATCGATATAAAAACGAACCACACTCCCATTATATGTAAGCGCTACATGATGCCAGAATCCATCGTGGTAATTGATTTCTGGGCGCACAATACTTTCATATTTTTGACCATTGATGTTGAGCCAATATCGAATTCCTTCCTGTACACCATACGCAGGATTATCTATAGAAATTCCCGTAGAAGAAGCATTGGTATTCCCCACGCTCAGAAGAGTGGAGAATCCTTCATCTTTTTGTGCTTGAAACCAAGCACTCATACTTATTTCATTCCCGAAACGTTCTGATCCACCATTCCAAATAACTTTTGTATTCCCATTTGGGATTCTTAGTGCCATCCCTTTTTTCCCAGAAACAAATTCTGGATTGGCAGAACTTAAAAATACATCGGAAATATGAGAAACCGTATTCAAAAAATTTCCGTCCATATTCCAATTCCCCAAAGCTCCTTCGTTCAGCTGGCACTCTCCATTTTGCACAAATTCTGCCTGTGCATTAGTGAGTTCACACATATTGGGAAATGTTTTTTTCACTTTTTTTGAAATACACATTTCTCCCGTAGGACAAGGCGTTGGTTCAAATATTTCTCCACATACGGGGGCATATTCCTGTGCGCAAATTTTAAGAGTTGGGGTAGGTGAAGAGGAATTTCCCAGTTCATCAATAACTCCGTGTAAAATATCTGACTGAGGCGTTAATACAGAAAATGCGACTACCTCTCGCGTAAATAAAAAATAACTGGCATTTGGAGAAAAACTCGTAAATGATTCATATTTTCGGAGACTTTCCCATAAATCGGTTAATGGATACACACGCACTTTTTGGTCTTGTACTTCTAAAAAGAAAAGAACCACATTTTGATGGAGAATATATGGTGGAATAAGCTCTGCAGGAGAAGCATTTGGGAAAGAAATATCAGGAATAATTTGCGTATAACGAATTTGAGAGTTGGTAGGATACGGAGTATTAATGACAAGCGTTGCTCCAGGTGTAAGCGTTTGAGCAGGAAATGCAAAATTCACTTCCGAAGAAGATCGGGATACTTCCGATGTGCTGGTAATATTTGCCCGTAAAAGAGACGAAATACCTTTTTTTTGAAAAAACGCCATCTGAATATCTTTTTCTAAAAATGTATCAGCATTTTCAGCGGTAATAGATGATGATTTTTGAAAATTCCCAAATAGTACACCTGCTATGCCAATAAGCATAAAAACAATGGCAGAACCTCCCATGGCGTATGATTTATACTGTATAAAAAAAAGCTTTATTTTTTGAAAAATTTGCATTGGTGTTTTTGTAAAATTTCCAAATATTATACCCAAAAAAGAATAAAAAAGAAAGGTTTTGTTTTTAAAAAACTTTTAAAATTTTAAAAAAAATGAGGTAAATCATTTCTTGATTTACTGGAATAAAAGAGAGTGTATTTCACTGTACTGGCGAGTGGGGAAAGTGTTCCGTTATTTCCATAATGAGGTTTAGGAATGGATTCCCGCCTCCGCGGGAATGACAAGTCTCCGCGGGAATCCAGTAGTAGTATCTGTCATTCCCGCGAAGGCGGGAATCCAGTAATATACTTACTCTATAAACACGAAAGAATGTCTCTTCTCAGGGCTTTAAGCTCAAATATTAAGGCGAAAAACCTACACTAATTCCCCCATTTAAAGCCTTGTGTATCTAATAAATATACGATGGATTTTTGAAAACTGTTTAAGAGAGGAGAGCCTTATAGTTTTTTACAGAAAACATTTGGCTTTGAACTTTTCTCCTGGAACACTTCTTCCACTGGAAGGTATCCTCTTTCGCAGTCCCATTGATTTCAACCTTTATATCTATATCCAAAGAAATGGTCTACTTATAAATTCCCAAAAGCATGAGAAGAAATTTGATATTTGATAGAAAATCACTCCAACCCCTACGGAAAATAATATCGCTATTATCCAAAGTATTTTATCTCCGTCTTTTTTTCCGCAAAATTTATGAATTTTCTGTTTTAACAATGGTGGCAATATTAAGAGAATGATAGCTTCAGCAATCCATCCTCTTCGTCTTATTAGCCAGTCTCCAAATTCAAACTCAGTTTTTTTGCAGTTCGGAAGGTATTGCAAAAATCTATAAAAAAGGAAAATTATGCAAAGAATTACTCCACAGAGAAGAAATTTTTTCCAATGGGTAACGAGAAAATTATACAATTTAAGGAAGTATTTCATTTTGGTGTTTGTAAAATTCCCTTTAATAATATCCATTTAAGGTGAATATGAAAAATAAATGAGGGGGAATGAATTTTATGGTATATTTTGATGGAAAATAGTCAAAATCGAAATGTTAAATCTTAATGACCTAAAACCATATTCGGATGATAAAAAGAAAAGCTTTGAGCAACTTTGCTATCAGCTTGTTTTTGAGGAGTTTAAAGAAGAAATAGAAAAGGGGGCTATTTTAACACCTATTGATGATAGTGGTGGTGGAGATGGTGTTGAATTTTATCTTACCCTTCCTAATGGAGATGTTTATGGATGGCAAGCAAAATTTTTTGGTCGATTGAATGAAGGAGGAAGAAAAGATCAAATAAAAAAATCATTGCAAACTTCATACAGAAAACATCCAAATTTAAAAAAATGGTTTCTTTGCAATAAATGTGATTTCACTCCCGACGAAAAAACTTGGTTTGAAAATGATTTATCAAGTTCAAACAAGAATGGGGAGAGGGTATTGCCTGAAAGAAATAAAGTTGAACTTGTTCATTGGGGAGAAAGTGAGTTTTTACGCCTAATTTCTCAATATCCCGGAATCCATAAATTCTTTTTTTGTGAAGAAATATTATTACCGAAATGGTTTCAAGAAAGGTATGAAGTAGATATTCAAAAAACACAAGTTAAAGCCAAGTATGAATCTCAGATCCATGTCCCAACAAATGTTGATAAAGCCATAAACAAGGTTTTAGGTGGAGATAGATTTGCTGAAATACTTGAAAATGAAATGAAGGAACAACAAGTTGAGATGTATAGCAAAAATTACAAAGAGGCTTTCTCAAAAATATATTCTGAAAAT
>CAIRYL010000017.1 GCA_903882825.1 uncultured Candidatus Peregrinibacteria bacterium
AGACCATACAAAAAGAAAACTTACGGTGATTACAAAAAAGAAGGTGAAATAAAATCAAGATATTCGGATAAAAAGGACGGAGAAAGTTCGGATCGTCCATACAAAAAAAGGACTTTCAGTGATGATAAAAGTTCAGACCGACCATTCAAAAGGAAAACTTTTGGAGAAGATAAAAAAGATGGTGATCGCAAACCATGGTCATCTGATAAAAAAGAAGGTGACAGCACAGATCGTCCCTATAAAAAAAGAACTTTCGGCGAGGACAAGGGCACAGACAGACCCTATAAAAAGAAAACCTTTGGAGACGATAAGAAAGACGGCGAACGCAGACCTTGGTCATCTGATAAAAAAGAAGGTGACAGCACAGATCGTCCATACAAAAAAAGAACTTTCGGTGAAGATAAAGGCACCGACAGACCCTACAAAAAGAAAACCTACGGCGATGATAAGAAAGATGGCGAACGCAGACCATGGTCATCCGATAAAAAAGAAGGATCTAGCACAGATCGTCAATACAAAAAAAGAACTTTCGGAGAAGACAAAGGCACCGACAGACCTTATAAAAAGAAAACCTACGGCGACGATAAAAAAGAAGGAACTAGTACAGATCGTCCCTACAAAAAAAGAACTTTCGGTGAGGATAAAGGAACTGACCGTCCATATCAGAAAAAAACTTACGGCGACGATAAAAAAGATGGCGAACGCAAACCATGGTCTTCAGATAAAAAAGAAGGTGGCAGCGTAGATCGTCCTTACAAAAAAAGAACTTTCGGAACAGATAATGATGATAAATCAGCATACGAGAAATATACGCCGAAAAAATTTGGTGAAAAAAGCAGTTCAAAAACCAAAATAAATAAAAGAGACGACGATCAAGATGGCATTAGATTAAATAAATACATTTCAAATGCTGGAATTTGTTCAAGACGAGAAGCGGATGTATTGATTGAAAATGGTGCAGTTTCGGTAAATGGAAAAATTGTTACTGAATTAGGAACAAAAGTTTCTGTTACTGATGTTATTCAATATGGCGGAGAAACATTAAAATCGGAAAAAAATGTTTATCTAGTTCTCAATAAACCAAAGGATTATATCACCACTCTTGACGATCCACAAAACAGAAAAACTGTATTGGCCTTAATTGGAGATGCTTGTAAAGAAAGAATTTATCCTGTTGGACGTTTAGATAGAGATACCACTGGATTGCTTTTGTTTACAAATGATGGCGAACTCACTAAAAAACTGACACATCCAAAATACGGAGTAAAAAAAATCTACCATATTATTTTAGATCGTCCACTTGCCAAGGCAGATTTCGAGAAAATTTACAATGGAATTACTCTTGAAGACGGACCAATTGAAGTTGACGAAATAGCTTATATAGCAGCTGATGCAAACAAAAGAGAATTGGGAGTGGAACTGCATTCTGGACGAAATAGAATTGTAAGAAGAATTTTTGAACACCTCGAATACAATATTGTTAAGCTAGATCGAGTTTACTTTGCAGGGATTACCAAGAAAGATTTGCCTCGTGGCAGATGGCGTTTTCTTTCGCAGATGGAAATCAATATGCTTAAAATGATAGGTTAAGGTGTATTAAATCAAAAAATTCCACGTTTTATGGAAGATAATATTTCTAAAAAGAAAATCTGGTCGAAATATCTTAAATACCTTAAACGTTTTTTGCTCTATTTTTTCGGTGCCCTATTCGCATTGATACTTACAGCAGTAATACTTGCCTATATTTTTGAAGATAAAGTAAAGAATTTCGTTGTTGAAGAACTCAACAAAAAACTCAATTCCGAAATTTCTGTTAAAGAAATTGATTTATCTCTTATCAAAAAATTTCCTTACGCTTCCTTAACCTTTACTGATGTTATTGCCAAGGATGCAAATAATTCCAATTTTAAAGGAGATTTGCTTAAAGCCGAAAACGTCTATCTTCAATTTAGTATTTGGGATCTTTTCGATCAAAATTATAGAATAAAAAAGATTGAACTTTCTAATGCAAAATTGAATTTAATTGTTTACAAAGACAATACAGATAATTTTCATATTTTAAAGGAGACCGGCGATACCACCAACACTTCTTTTAAGTTTGATATACAAAAGTTTGTTTTTAAAAATGTTCACCTCTCTTATAAAGACTTTAACTCAAATCAAGATTATTCAATAGTTGCAAATGATGCCTTGCTTAAAGGACAGTTTTCGTCTGATAATTATACCCTTAATATCAACGGAAATTTTCTGATAAATCATATCAATTCAAATGAAATTAAGCTTTTCAACAATAAAAAGGCCGATTTAAATTTCGAACTTGATGTAAATAATAAAAACTCTTCATATGTGATTAAAGAAGGCGATTTTAATATTGGTGATTTGGTTTTTTTGGCCTCAGGGAGACTTACTTATAACGAAACCCAAAAAGATTTGGATATAAAAATTGTGGGCAAAGATTTGAAATTGAAATCCTTTGTTGAGGAAATGCCTGGGGTATTTAAAAAATATCTGAAAAATTATGAGAATAAAGGAGAGTTTAGTTTTGATGCGACCATAAAAGGAGGAATTGGTGAAAATGAATTGCCTATGATAACAGCAAATTTTGCAATCAGCGGTGCCGAAATTATTGAAAAGAAAAATGATATCAAACTTGAAAATGTTTCATTTAAAGGATATTACACAAATGGAACAGAGAAAAAACTTTCATCAAACGTGCTTAATATTTCTGATTTTTCTGCAAAGCTCAATAGTGGTAGCATTTCTGGAG
>CAIRYL010000018.1 GCA_903882825.1 uncultured Candidatus Peregrinibacteria bacterium
AAGTTATGATGAAATGGTAAATAAATTTACTGATTTTGACAACTGGAATGAACGGATGGCAGGACAATATTTAGAAGGAATTCAAGTAGCACGTTTTGATAAATATACTTCTATTGGGAAACTCAGAAAATAAAATGATAACCAATTTTGAAAATATCACTTTTACTCATATTCCTAGAGCAAAAAACGCCAAAGCAGATGCTTTAGCGAATAAGGCGATTGATAATCGATAAAGTAGCCTATAATAAGGCTTTTATATTTATTTTTATGCCTCTTTAAAAATATTTTTTCACCTTATGAAACCGTCTCAATTTTCTCTTTTGAGTATTGTTTTATGCGCATTTACTTTTACCGGATGGCATGTTTCTGAAAGAATGCCAGATGAAAAACTGCATATTCATGTATTTGAAACTGACGAAGGTGATGCCATGCTCATAAAAACTCCAGAAGGACATTTTATAACGATTGATGGAGGAATAAATCGTACTGCCATTTCCAGTTTTTTTCGTGAAAAATGGTTTTGGGATAGAAAAATTGATCTCCTCATCCTCACTCATCCTGATAGTGATCATATAAATGGTGCATACGAACTTTTACAATCGTTTGCAGTAGAAAAAATACTCTTCACGGGTGTGCAAAAAGATCAGGAAATCTATAAAAATTTTATATCTCTCGCGAAAGAAAAAAATATTCCCATGGTGTTTGCAGATCAATGGAGTGACATTCAAGCGGGAAGTGTATTTTTAGATACTGTATATCCTCTTACCTCTCTTGCTGAAAAAACAGTAGAAGCTTCAAATAATACCAGTATTATTTTTCAACTTCGGTATTTTAATTTTGAAATGCTTTTTACAGGAGATATAGAAGCCGATAAAGAAAAAATACTCCTCACCAATGGAACACCTCTTAAAAGTGATGTTTTAAAAGTGGCACATCATGGATCCAATACTTCTTCATCACTTCCGTTTTTAAAAAGTGTACAGCCCAAAAGTGCTATTTTTTCTGTCGGACAAAAAACGCGATTCCCTCATCCGGCTCCTGCTATTGTACAACGATTTACTGATTTACAAATTCCTACCTGGAATACCAAAAATGGAGAAGTAGAAATAGTGGTAGATGCTGACCAATTTTGTATTCTTCAAAAAAAAGAAGAGAAATGCATGAAGAATGAAGGGTAAATTATATTTTTTTACAGACGGTCTTTTTCCCATGTTTTTTGAAGAGATCCCAGATCTTTTTGCTCTTTACTCTTTCCGTATAAAATTTCCCTTATTTTTTTTACAAGACGAGGATATCGCCACTGCAACGAAGTAAGAGGAAACGAATCAATTTCATAATAATTTTTAAGCCATCGTAAAAAACGATCGGTTATGGGAGTGTTTTTTATTTTTTTAAAATGCACAAACCACCAATACAAAAACCAGAAAACCCCCAAAATAATACAGATCAGTAATCCCCATGCTTTATGCTCCCAAATCATCTTAAAAAATGTTTTCTGTCGGTCTCCCGTAAAATTTACAATATATTCATACCATTTTAATTCAATAGTGTCGTAATAACGAATAACCGTTTGAAAAAACGGAATTTCTTCAAACCAAAAAGTTTCAGCAGAAGGGAGAGATGGAGTCGCATCAAAAGTATTCCACTGTTCATTTTGCCATACTTCTACCCACGAATGAGCGTTTTTTCCTCGCACAATCCATGCCCCTGCATCTGTATTCCATTCTCCTCCTGAAAATCCATTTACCAAAACTGCCTGATACTGAAAATGCTGTAATGTAAGCGCTAAAAGTGTAGCAAAATACTCGCAATGACCTTTCTGAGAACCGTACACAAAATCTTGTAAATTTTTTGCGGGATCACTTAAAGAATACGAAAATCCTGCTTCATCACGAATATATTCCGAGAGTAATGATGGATCTTTTTGAATATTGAGTGGTATTTTTTCCCAGAAAGGAGTCAGCATACTCTTTACAGAAGGATCTCCGGCTGGAATACGCAATAACGAAGAATCTCCTGCAAAAAAATCTTCTAACATTCCATTTTCTTTTTGAAAAAAAGAAAGAGTAACCGTTTTTGCAGAAAATTGAGGATTTCGAAAAGATGCGGTGGTTCTATCAATCCCAGAAAGAATTAATGCTTCTTTTCCACTTTCTATTTGAAGTGGAGTAGCAGGCAAAAATAATGTTTTTCCTCCTTCTAGATAAAATTTTACTCGAAACGAAATTTCTTTTTTCCCTTTTTTTGTGGAAGAAAAAAGAGGATAAGGAATCTCTTTTTGAAGATTTTCAATACGTGTCCAAGAAGAACCATTAAAATAATCAAATCTTGCCCCTCTCCAATACCACTGGGAATACAGAGGAATATCTTGTTCTTTTGCATTTTCTATCACTATTACTTTTCCAAAATTTTCTTTTATCCCTTGTACATCTTGCAACGAAACTTTTTCTGTAAATCCGCTTTGAACCACTTCTTTTTGTCCGAAAAAAGAAGAATCTTGTGCTTTATTTCCATGTGGCAATACCAGAAAAAACAAAATCGTTCCCACCATCACCATCCCCGACATACTCCAAAAACTTTTGTGTGTTTTTGGAACTCCAATATTTTGAGAGTATTCTTCTTTTTTTTCTCCTCCCGCATACCAAGAAAATAAAAATACGGCAAACAGAAGATAGATGAGAAAAAATGGGAAAAACCAAACCCGTAATGTAAAAAGCGAAAGAGCGACAAATACAAAAAGCACTAAAAAAACATGTGTAAATCCATCTCTTCGTTCTCTTTCAAAAAAATGTTTTCCAATTGCTAAAAAAATTAAAAAATGAACCCCCGATTCCACCATATCTCCCAAATAAACACCTTCGGTAACAGTAAGAGCAAAGAGAAAAAGACCAAAAAAATTCAGAAGTTTTCGTCCACCAAATGGAAGAATTTTTTTATATTTACAAAAAAAATAAAACGCAAGAGTACTGAAGGAAATAATGAAAAACGGAATATTCCACCATTCTAAAAAAATAGCGATGATGGCGAGTATAATCATGCCCCATTCGCCTTTTTCTCCTTCTTCAATATCGGTTCTTCTGGTGAACACTTCATTACTTTTTAATGAAAATGAAGGTATTCCTGTATTTTCCACTTCATCATTCCCACGTTTTTGAATTTCCCGATCTCGCACCATAATTATTCCTCTTTTTGCCGTTTGAAGCGCATCAATTCGTGCAAGAGTATCTTCGGGATTTATGGGACGTATCCGAAAATATATATCACCTTCTTGATTTTTATTTTTTTTGGCAGGAAAAGAGGCAATAAAAAGAGGTAACGGAATGAAAATCCGAAAAATATCAAGCCTCCCTTGTATACTCACCCATATTTTCCCAAAAGTTGCAGGAAGAATATATCTATTTTCATGGGGTTCTGGGGTTAATACCAATACTTGAGAAGAAGCAGGAATAAAAGAATTTTGCCCATTCCTCTTCATTTCTTGAAAAAGAATTTTAAAAAAAACATATTTTCGGTTGGGATGCAAAAACGTAAACGAAAGGTGTTGTTCCCCTCTTATTCGTTCCCAATTACAGCGAACAAACTGTTTTGCTTTCCACACATCCCAAAGCGAATAACAAAAAAGTGCCAACACAAACGCTGGCAAAAAAAGAAGCACTTGAATTCCTTTCAGAAAAGAAATAGCAGTTAACAGAAAACCTAACGATAAAAGCACTACTCCTGTTTTTGAAAGTGTTCCATTGGTATCAAGCCATTGATGAATACGTGCAAAGAAAGACAAGGATAACCCAAAAAATATATTCTTTTCTCCATTTCACGCCTTATAAAAAGCATAAAATGACAATTATTATTGATGACGATATGTTGAGAAGAAAAATCTGGTGGGCCCGACTGGGATTGAACCAGTGACCAATCGGTTATGAGCCGACTGCTCTCACCACTGAGCTACGGGCCCTAAAAATAGAAATTCTTCAAAAGTATAACAAAAAAATAGAAGAAGAGAAAAAATAAATTTATTCTTTCAAAATAGTATTATTAAAACTCTTCCGAAAAAAGAGATAATTCTTGAAGAGAATGAGGTTTTTCATGATTAAAACTTCCCTCTGACGGCATTTTTATAATATTTTTCTCTCCTAATATTTTTAAAAAATCGTCTTCTAAAAGAATGGGAATTCCTATTTTTAAGGCTTTTAATTTTTTTGATCCAGCATTTTCTCCACATACTAAAAAATGAGTTCGAGAAGAAAGTGCAGTAACTGGCTTTCCTCCTACTTCTTCTACCATTTTTTGGGCTTCTTCCCGTGAGAAATTTTGAAGGGTTCCTGTAAAAAGTACCGATTTCCCAAAGAGCGGGTGATTTTTTGAAAGAGGTTGAGAAAGAGAAAGAAATGAAATGCCAATTTCTTCGGTAAAAATTTTCAGCATTTTTTGTGTTTTTTCGTCATGAAAAAATGCAAATAATTTTTGTGCAGTTCGTGCCCCAATATCATACATTTCTTCAAATGATTCTTGAGACGCATTTTGTAATGCTTCTAATGTCTGAAATTTTTCTGCCAGTATTTTTGCGGTTCTTTCTCCAATTAAAGGGATACCAAGTGCGTTTAAAAAAGAAGAAAGAGGAATTTTTTTGCTTTTTTGAATCGCTTCAAAAAGTTTTTCTGCCGATTTTAGTTGAAATCCTTCTATTTCTAAAAGATCTGAAACGGTTAAAAAATAGATATCTGATATATTTTTTACTTTTCCAGATTTCACGAAATGATTCGCAATTTCTTTTCCAATGCCTTCAATATTCATTCCTTTTTGTGACGCAAAATGTTGAAATCTTTTCGTAAAAGCATCTTGGCAATAAGGATTAGTGCATTTTATAGCAGATTCTTCCTGTATTTTTTCTACACTTCCACCGCACGCAGGGCAAAAAAGTGGCGCTTCAATAGCATTTTCTGTTCCGTTTCTTGTTTCTGGTATCGATGCAATAATATACGGAATCACATCCCCCGAACGCTCTATATGCACTCTATCTCCAATACGAATATCTTTTTCAGTAATGAAACCAATATTATGAAGTGTTGCCCGAGACACCCATACTCCGTTCATTTGTATAGGTTGTAAGTGTGCAACCGGAGTAAGAACTCCGGTACGTCCTACCTGCCATTCTATATTTTCCACAGTGGTAATAAATCGAGTTGCTGGGAATTTCCACGCGATTGCCCAACGTGGATGATGACCCGTTTCGCCTGCGTTTTTTCGTAAAAAATATTCATCTACTTTTACAACGGCTCCATCTATTTCAAAATCGAGGGTTTTTCGCATATTTTCTATTTCTGCAATGGCATTTTGTACTGCTTTTATACTTGTACATTTTTTAAAATATGGAGGATGTGGGATATGAGATTCTTCAAATATCTTTAAAATTTCAGAATATGTTTTTTTTTCCTGTAAAAAATGAGCATTTTCAGAAAAACCAGCGAGTTCGTAACAAAAAATTGAAAGTTTTCGGTCTGCCGTAATACTCGGATCTAATTGACGCAAACTTCCTGCAGAAGCATTTCGAGGATTAGAAAAAAGGGATTCTCCTGTTTTTTGTCGACGAATATTGAGTGCTGTAAAATCAGAATTTTTCATGACCACTTCTCCACGAATTTCTATTTCATCTGCAAAAAGAGGAAGGGAAAGAGGAAGAGACCCAATAGTTTTGGCATTTTCGGTTACTAATTCTCCCATTTCTCCATCTCCACGCGTAACGGCGCGCTTTAAAAAAACTCGAGATGAAGATGAAGGATGAGACGTATATATTAACGAAATGCCCAGTCCGTCAAATTTTGGTTCTACAATATACGAAGGAGAAGAGCCTTCTGGTAAAAATTTTTTTAAACGTTTTTCCCAATTTTCTAAATCTGCTTCTGTAAAGGCGTTTTCTAAAGAAATCATGGGTACATTATGGCGTGCTTTTAAAAGTGCCGAGGAAACAGGAAGATTAATACGAGCAGTAGGAGAATCAGGAGTTTTGAGCGATGGAGACTCTTCCTCCCATTTTTTTAAGAGATGAAACAGATCATCATATTGTGCATCCGAAATAATGGCATGTTGATGAAGATAATATTGAACATTATGGAATCGTAATACTTCTCGAAGGTTTTCTATTTCTTGTTTTTTTTCATCCTCTGATGCGGGATGATGCAGGAAAAAAAGAAAAAAATCCCCTTTTTTTAAACATTCTTGAGGATTTTGAAAAGTTCCCATAGCGCACAAAAAGAATACTGCTCCGGTATGGTATCTTTTTTATAATAATGATTCAAATAGGAGGAAAGAAATGTATTTTCATTTGGGGAATTTTTGTATAAATAAACTTTTAGCATCCAGATATTTAATAGCGCTTGTCCCAATATCTAAAATATTCTGCATTATTGTATGTATTTGCATCGCTATTCCATCCAATTTCAATTCTATTGCAGAAAAATTTGTATTATGGTCAAGTGATTGTTCAATTTTTCCTATTTCAGAAAACAAAGTAGACGCATAATCCCTTTGACTACTTATTAATGTGTATAAATCGCTTAATTCAGCATTAATATCCTTTTTATTTGCCCTATAAAAAATAATTTTCAAATCCTGACGATTTTCTGTTGAACCACCGCTGAAGATGAAATGAGATAATTCTTTCGAAAATTCAAAAAAATTATCTAATTGTTTTCGCATCTCTTTAATAATACATTTTATTTCGATTTTTTTTATAACAATTTTTAATGGATTATTGCCTACGTTAAGACTTTCCATACCATAAAAAAAGAGTCACTACTTTCTTTTTTTATGGTTATTTTGTCAAATATTTTTTTAAGGAATGTTTACAAACGTAATATTTAAAAAAAGTGATCGATTAAAAATAGCTTCAAATATGGATTAATTCGTTTCTCGAGAGTTACGAAACCGCACTTTTTTAGGCTTTTAAATGAGTTGATGATTGCTAATAGCACCGTTTTTCAATTTTTACTACATTACCAGAATTGTCGTTTTGTGGTGTAAAACCCCCTATGGCATTGTTCCATCCATAAGTTAGATATCCATATGTTCCTTTATCAGCACTACGAACGCCCCACAAATAAATATTATAATCATTATTGAAACGTGTTCCAAGATATTTTGGACTCACCATTGTGGCATACGTCATGGCGGTTCCTGATCCTATTGTGAAAGTTTTACCAAAAAAATTACTCATATTGTTCAGAGACACGCGATAATCACAATTTGGATTAAAATCAGCAGTGTCTGCAGTGGGAACCTCTTGCCAAGGACTCCCAGCTGTAAAACAATTCGCTCCATCTTTGTCGCAATATTCTGTTGCGCCCACTTTTCCTTCTACGTCTAATTTTAATCCATTACTTATAGTTGGACTGAAAGTATTTCCACCTACTGCTACATTTCCGTTTTCATCGGTATGCACACTACGGGTTCGGTTATGTAAATCTATAATATCATTTGCCATGGTATTCCAAGCAGATGGAGTGAGGAGTTTTCCATTTATTGCTTCTTCCGGTGTCCCAGTAAGACTTGAAATTCCTCCTGTCGTTTGCACAGTAGTCAGTGCCGCAAATCCAACGCCTCCTACCAGTACAATGGCTATTCCCAAAAGAGCTCCAAATCCTAAATGGGATATACGAGAGAAAACATTAAGAAGAAATGAGAATT
>CAIRYL010000019.1 GCA_903882825.1 uncultured Candidatus Peregrinibacteria bacterium
CAGAATTGCAAGAGCCATGGTAACGAAATTTGCCATGAGTGATGCAATTGGACCGTTAAAATTTGAGGATGCATCCGAAACAGGGCTTGTTGGAAATGAATATTCGGAAGAATTTGCACGACAAATTGATGTAGAAGTACAAAAAATACTGAAAGAAGCCTTTCAAACATCTTCTGATATTTTAAAAGAAAATGAAGATCTTCTGCATAAGATATCTGAGGCGCTTGTTTTGAAAGAAACCCTTGAGAAAGAGGAATTTGAAGAAATGTTTGCGGGAAAAGCAATTGTTGTAAAAAGTTGGAAATAATATTTTTTTAAACAATTACTTGATCTACTCGTTTCAGAATTTCTAGAAAAGCAGGAACATCAACGGCATCCATCATAATTGTTGATTTTTTTCCCCCTCGTGATTTTTCGGAAATTTTTAGGAGTTTTCCTTGGGAAGTTTCTTTCACATCCACAAAAAATGTTCGATATTTCCCAGATAACATTTCTGAAAAAATTTCTCTTGAATGGGAATAAATGTATTCACCTTCTCTCTCTTTTGCCTCTCCTCCGGGAGCAATGGGTTGTGAAGTCGTAACTTCATCAAAGTCTGAGAAGTGATCATCTTGCATAATTTTTAATAAAAGAACAGAGGTAGTGTACCGAAAAATACATATCTGAAAAGAAAAAATATTGCATTCTTTCTTTTGTCCCCGTAGAATCTCGTTTGCACCGGAGGAGAACGACATAAAAATCCTCCTAGAACTATTTTTTCGCGTTGTTGGGGCTTGTTTCTTTTCGGGACACGATTCAAAAATGATAAAAAATACGACTGGGCATCTCTCCTCTCGCGCTTTTTAAGGATTTTTTATTTTTTTATGTCTCATTTTTCTTTAGACGAGCTGGCACAGCACGCTGTGCATTTTGGGCACAAAACCACACGTTGGAATCCAAAAATGAAATCGTATTTGTATGGATCTGAAAAAGGGGTTCATGTGTTTAATCTTCGAAAAACGGCTGAGGGATTGGATGCTCTTTTAAAAGAAATTTCTTCTCTGTCGAAAGAAGGGAAAACCATTCTTTTTGTTTCTACAAAACCACAAACAAAAGTTCTTTTTGAAGAATTTCAACAAAAAACGGGGTACCCGATTGTGGTGAATAAATGGATTGGTGGCTTATTAACAAATTTTGAAACTATTCGGAAGAGGATTAAAAAAATGAAAACATTAGAAGAAATGTTTGAAACTGGAGAAATTGAAAAATACACCAAAAAAGAGCGAGGAATGCTCAAAAAAGAAATGGGAATCCTTCAAGACTCATTTGGGGGAATTTCAGAACTTTTTCGACTTCCAGATGCTCTTTTTATAGTAGATGGAAAACGTGATAAAACTGCTATTTTAGAGGCAAATCGTCTGGGTATTCCAGTAGTGGGAATTGCTGATTCAAATGTGGATCCTGATGATTATAGCGTATTTGTACCAGGAAATGATGATGCTATTTCTTCGTTAACCTATATTCTTTCTTTTGTTTTTGAAGCTTCTGGAAAAAGAAAAGATGCCAGAAAACCAAAAGATGATGAAGAAGAAGGAGAAGTATAATTCTCAAAAATAATCAAAAGAAGCCCTTTTCAGTTTTGAAGAGGGCTTCTTTTTTTTAAAAAATGTTCTTTCAATGGGGAAAATTTTTTATTTTGGAAAAGAATGCTTTTAAAAAATAAATTTTTAGAGTATTGTCATCGATGTTCTTTTTTTATTTTTTATGAACCTTCTTGATGCTCTTTCTTGGAGATATGCCACCAAACAGTTTGATCCTCAGAAAAAAATTCCTGAGGAAACGTTAAAAATACTTTTAAAATCTTTGGTGCTTACTCCATCTTCATATGGACTTCAGCCTTGGAAATTTTTGGTTATTCAAAATCCAGAAATCAGAAAAACGCTTAAATCTGTTTCTTGGAATCAATCACAAATTACCGATGCTTCTGCATTAGTGGTGCTTTGTACCAGAACGGATATTGATGAATCATTTATTGAACATTACATTGAAGAAATTGTACAACAACGGGGAATAGAGAAAGAAAGTGTCGCTGGATACCAGGAAATGATGATTGGAGGAATACTGAAGGGAAAATCTCCTGCAGAGCGAGGAGAATGGTCAAAAGATCAGGTGTATATTGCACTCGGGAATCTTCTCACTTCTGCGGCTCTTTTATCGGTGGATGCCTGTCCTATAGAAGGATTTTCTGCGAAAGACTATAACGAAATTTTAGGTCTTTCTTCTAAAAACCTTTCTTCTGCAGTGGTATGCGCCTTAGGATACCGCAGTGTTGATGACGAATATGCACATTATAAAAAAGTGAGATTTTCAGAGAGTGAACTGATAGAAATAATATAAAAAAAGAAAATTTTAAAAAAAGGAGTTTTGAAATATTTTTCAAAACTCCTTTTTTGAGATACTCATTTCCTTACACCTACCAGAAAATCACACCTGCCACTTTTTATAATTACAAAAAAAAGGTAAGCAGAGGTATTTTTACGAATCACCTATCCATAACATTTATAATCCGAGTTCTTTTGTAAGAGTATTGAGTTCTCGCCATAAGTTTGGATCATCTTTTTTGGCTTGTTCTACTTTTTTTAAAGAGTGCATAACAGAAGTATGATCACGTCCGGTAAAAAATTCTCCAATAATTTGCAGTGAAAGTTTTAAATGTTTTTTTACGAGATACATTACTATTTGCCGAGGGACAACAAATTCTCTATTGCGTGAAGTTCCTAATACTTCACTTTTTGGAACTTGATAATAGTCACATACACCCTCTAATACATCTTCTATCGTACGTGCAAGCCCTGTAGAAGATTTTTCTTCTTCTGAATATCCGAGAATTTTTTGTCCTTTATTGAGCTCTTTTAATATTTTTGCCACTGATTTTGGAGTGGGGCTAATTCCTTGAAGCTCAATTTGCGCTTTTGTTTGGAGCATTACACCTTCTAATTCTCGAATAGAATGGTGGACATTAAAGGCAATAAAATTTAGGAGTTCATCATCGAGCATAATTCCCATTTCTTGTGCTTTAATTTTTGAAATCGCGAGTCTTGTTTCAAAATCTGGAAGCTTAATATCTGCAATCATTCCCATAGAAAAACGACTTTTTAGGCGATCTTCTGTGAGTTCTAATTCCAGAGGTGGGCGATCGGAAGATAAAATAATTTGTTTTTTAGAGGCGTATAAATCGTTAAAAAGATGAAAAAATACTTCTTGTGTGCGGTCTTTTCCGGCGAGAAATTGGATATCGTCGAGGATAAAAACATCTACTTTCCGATATTTTTGTCGTACTTTTTCCATGAGTCGTTTTTGGATGGCTTCTACCACTTCTGCAATAAAATTTTCAGTAGTGAGGTATACCACTAATGTTTCTTGGTTTTTTCTTCGAATTTCATTGGCGGTTGCCTGTAAAAGATGTGTTTTCCCGAGTCCTACAGATCCATAAATAAAAAGTGGATTATATGCACCTCCTGGATCATCCGAAACGGCTCGGCATGCAGCATGTGCCAGTTGGTTTTCTTCTCCCACTACAAAATTTCTCAGCGTAAATCGCTCATCTATAATTTTAGAAATAAATTCTCCTTCTAGCTTTTCTTCATGCCTATTGGGGAGTTTTCGTGTTTTTATTTTTCGTTCTTCCTCTTCATCTGGTTCTAGGTTTTTAATAAGATGAGGGATATCTACGATCCCTAAATGTTTTCCACTCGCTACTTCTTTATCAATAATAATTTCAATGCCTTTTACATCTTTAAAAATAGTTTTGGCGATTTGTAAAATTTGAGGTTTTTGTTTTTCAAACCATCCACGATAAAAATCACTTTGAATACCGAGAATGAGGATATCTTCCTCTATATTCAGTAAAGCCGATCGTTGACACCAAGTGAGAAGTTGTGAGCGAGGAATATGAACGGAAAGTTCTCGCAAAACTGCCTCCCACGCCATTTTAAAATCGGTCATGAGCAAACAAACGTAGGAAAAAAGTACCAGAAAAAAGAACAAAAAGAAAATCGAATTTCCCGCTTTCTCACTCCCCGCAAAGTTCGTATTATATGTTCTAGAGAGAACATTTTTTGTACTTATGAAAATTTCAGAAACAGCGGTGCATCTTTCTCAACTGGCAATGGTGAGCGACACTCCACATTTAGATCGAGAAATTCTGCTTTCGTATGTTCTTCAAAAACCAAGAAGTTTTTGTATTGCGCATCCCGAATATGAATGTACTCCTGAAGAAAAATTTCAATATATGGCTGTTTTAAAACGGCGGTTGGAATACGAAACTATTGATACCATAGTGGGAGAAAAAGAATTTTTTGGAATTTCGTTTGTGGTGAATTCTTCTGTTCTTTCTCCTCGGGGAGAAACCGAGTGGATTGTGGAAGAAGCTCTTCGTTTAATGGTGGAATACGATTTTTCTACCATTATAGATGTTGGAACAGGTTCAGGATGTATTTTGCTTTCCTTGATGTCCCATATTCAAAAAATGAATCCTCGTATTTTTTTAAATACTGTTTTTATAGGAAGTGATATTTCGGAGAAAGCATTAGAAGTGGCACAAAAAAATGCAAATATCCTTCATCTCCAAAAAAATGTGACGTTTGTTCATACCGATCTTCTTCAAAAAATTTCTCTCCAAAATCCTGTAAAAACGCTTATACTTGCAAATTTACCGTATATTCCAAAAAGTGATGTTCTTCCTCGAGAAGTTTTACAAAATGATCCACATCTGGCGCTTTTTTCAAATAAAAACGGGACGGGGCACTACCAAAGACTTTTCGAGCAAATACCACCAAATATTGGAGGATTTTTATGGGAATTTCATCCGCCACAAAAAGCGGTATTACAAACACTGGTACATAAGAAATTTTTTAAACATGATATTCGTTTTTACGCAGATATACACGAACACGTAAGATTTGGAAAAATATTGCTCTCATCTTTAAAAAAAGAGATAATAGAAATATGATAATAAGTGCGCCTTTGCATATTCAGCAGATGTTTAAACGCCTTGGGTTTTCTGCAAACGAGGTGAAAGTTTTGCTGTGTTTATTTCAAAAAAAACAAGCGAATGCCAAAACAATTAGTAAGCTTACTCTTATTTCATTTAGTTCGGTAGAATACGTATTGCAAACAATGGTAAAACGAAATTTAGCGACTTCTCGGCATGCCGAAGAGGGAGCTTTGTATATTGCCTGTAGCGATGCAGATTTTAAAGCATGGCTGGATGGAGAACGGAATAGAATAAATACCATGTACAACGAAGCAGAAGAAGAAATGAAGATATTTTTGCATGATACCCATGAACAAAATTGGAAACCAGAAGTAACGTATTACGAAGGAGTAGAAGGAATTAAAGAGATTTATGATGATATATTAAAAGAAGAAAAAGAAATATATTGTTTTACAGATGTAGTAAAAATGGGAAATATTCTTGGAGATGAATTTTTAAAAGATATTGTTGAAAAAAGGAAAAAAAAGCAGGCATCTCTTTTTGCCATTGAACCTTTATTTTTAAAAGATATTGTTGAAAAAAGGAAAAATAAATTTACACAAGTAAGACTTGTTGATATAAAGCCGATTAATGGAGAAATTCGTATTTATGGAAATAAAGTAGCAGTGATAACCTTTGATGACGAGAAACCAGTGGGATTTTTATTTGAAGGGAAAATTATTGCTGATTTATTTAAAGTATTTTTTAAGAGCTACTGGAACTTATGCCCCGAACACTAGCAATTGTCTTAAGAATTTTTTCTCTTATTTCTTTATTTCCTAAATCTACGTATTCAAGGTGTGCAGCTATTCCATGCCCCTCAATTATATTTTTATCCGGGAGTAGCAATCCCACACGATTCCTGTGAAATTTTTTGGATGGATTATTTTCTGTAGGGATCTCAATAGCTCTTATATGTCCAGGCGTTGTATTATTATGTATATCAAGTACCAGGTGTCTATAGAGGAGTGTTGCTACTTCATGCTTAGTATGTGCTGTTTGTACTGCAATTTGCCCTATTCTTAAGTCTTCAGGATTTCCCCCTGGTGGACATCTCTTTATTATTACATCAATAGTATCTCGAGGAGCATTTTTTTTTGCTTCGCTAATTTTCATTGATGCCAGATATCCGACCATTTTACCATTATTAATTGCTATATATGTACTTTCTTTATCAAGCGCATCAAAAAGTTCTTCGTTAGTAAGGTGTTGCAAATTCCAAAATAAAAATCCAATATCTTCCCTTCCGGACATCTCATCCGGGTTTTTTAATAAAAAGCTATTTTGTAATTCTCGTATAGAGTCGGCATCTTCTGCACTCTCTATTAATCGTGTTTCGTATGTACTGGTGGTAGTAACTGAATGTTTCAATGTCAAAAAAAAATAAGAGATGATATTACTTTGTAATCTTCTTTTGTCAAGACCTACAAATCTTTTTTTTAAAAGAGACTTGATTTGCTGTAAACCCAAAAATATAATTTTTTTTAAAACAACTTTGTGCGTACGCGTTTTTTTTGCGCATCCCATTGGTACGGGTTGTTTTCAAAAGGGGAAGTAATCATATTTTCGTCTCCTATTACTTGTTTCCCATGAGGCGCTGTAAAGGTGAATCCTACAAAATCAGAAAGACTGGTAATGGTTTTTCCCGTTGCTTCGTATTGTACAGTAGCCGTGTTTAAAAGCCATAATTCTGAGGCTTCTTCAATACGAAGTTTTGCTAATTTTCGGTCTTCCTCGGAAGTGGCGGGATTTTGAAGAACTTTGGTCCATGTGTCAAGCGCTACTGCATATTTTCCACTTCTCGTTTGGGTAACTCGTAAAAGTCGTTCTGCTCCTGCTATACATCCTGTTTTTTGTAAACATTGTTCATAATTCCAAATCGCGCTTTCGTAGTCTTCTAAATAATAAAAATATAAATATGCCGCTTTGTAATACGCATTCCAGTCGTCGGGTACATTTTTTTGATATTTTGTATACAGCGCTTTGGCATGCTCAAAATCACCATCTATTTCTAAAAAAGTGGTTCCCATTTCGTATGCTTTTGTAAAGCGAGGATCTAAATCGGTTACAAGGTTTACAAATGGGTACAATGCCGGACGAGCATCGAAGATATTTCCACCAATGTACTGCACAGTTTTTAACCAAAATAAATCTGCCAAAAAGAGTTCAAATCCTATTGAAGTAGGACGCACATATTTTCCTTCTGGAATTATTCCTGAAATTTGATCTTCTGCATAATATCGTTGGTGTTGGGCTTCCCATAGTTTTTCTTGCAAAAAACCATTTATTCCCATTATTCCTATTACAAAAATAATTCCTCCCAAAATAATAAATATTTTTTGAAATGACGGAAATGGGCACGAGAAAGACATTTTTTACAAACAAAAGAACTAACGCCATTTTTACAAAAAATGATGAAAAAAGCAAAAAGAGTACCTCAAAATATCCTTCATATTTTTGAGGTATGTGGGTTGCATCTGGTATGTTTTGTCCCGTATGCTACCGGTGCGTTTTTTGTTTTTTTATGGAAATGATTCCATTTTTGCTGGAAATCCTTTTGTATACCGTTTTTGCTTTTTTATTTGCCATTTCTGCTACTCCTTTTTTTATAGATCTTCTTAAAAAATACCATATTGGAAAAAATCTCCGTGAAGAAGCAGTAGATGGGACCATGGCAAAAATTTTTAATGCACTGCACGCCAAAAAAGCAGGTACTCCGAGCATGGGAGGTATTTTAATATGGGGAACGGTGCTCATAACAGTTTTTTTTTCTCGTGCACTTTCTTTTTTAGGGGTTGTAAATCAGTCTATTTTGCAACGATCAGAAGTGTATTTGCCTTTATTTACTTTGGTGTTTGTAGGAATTTTAGGCGCAGTAGATGATTTTTTAAATGTACGGGGAATTGGAAAAACAAAGGGATTAAATTTTTGGATCAGGAGTAGTATTTTATTATTTTTTGGGCTACTCGGTGCTTTATGGTTTTATTTTAAACTCGGGTATACGGGTGTTCATGTCCCATTTTACGGAGAAATAACCATTGGCGCGTGGTATATTCCACTTTTTATCCTCGTTATTTTTTTTACTGCGAATGCCGTAAATGTAACCGATGGACTGGATGGACTTGCTGGGGGGCTTTTAGTGATTGCTTTTTCGGTGTGTATTGCGCTTGCATTTGCTCGTGAACATTATTTCTTAGCATTTTTTTGTGGAAGTATTGTAGGCGCACTCCTCGCGTTTTTATGGCATAATATTCCGCCTGCAAAGTTTTATATGGGAGATACTGGATCATTTGCGTTAGGCGCTACATTAGGCGTAATTGTCATGATGATTGATGTATTTTTTATTCTTCCATTTATTGGTTTTATATTTTTTATGGAAGCCCTTTCTGTGGCACTTCAGCTTTGGTCTAAAAAATATAGAGGAAAAAAGATTTTTCATATTGCACCTATTCATCACCATTTTGAACATTTGGGATGGGGTGAATCGCAAGTAGTAATGCGATTTTGGATTATAGGAGTTATTTTTGCTATTATTGGGCTTCTTATTGGTCTTATTGCTATTGATGAACAGAAAATGGGAGAAGAAAATACGAAAAATGGGGGAGTGGGTATTCATCAAAAAATACAGAATATTGAAGAATTACAAGGTATTCTTCTTGCTGGACGTACTCCCATTCAGGTGGAAAAAATGGTATTTGATAGAGGTTGCAATGATACGGAATGTACTCTTAACGGAGATCAAATATCTATCGTGCAACAAAAAGGTATTATAAGAGGAGTACATTCTCAACAAATCATTTCCCAATATTCTGGAAACGTGGATGAGAAAAATTTGCCAGAGATACAATGGGACAGTGTGAATGGCGTAAAAATATTTCAAGCAGGAAAACAATGGGGAACATGTCTCAACTTTTCACATTCGGGTATTGGTTCTAGTGGGACTTTTCAACGATGGAGATCTGTGGTACTCATTCCTTGGGAAAATGGAGAACCCAAAACAAGCGCGTATAGATTTATGGGATACTGGGCTGATTGTTATTTTTTGATGGAAGGGATATCTTCCGATCAAATTCTTCTTCCAACGCTAGAGTTCGATACAAAAACTCCAGAATTTTTAAACATTATTTGGCATACATGTACCTCTACAAACTGTGTGAATACTAAAGATTCACAAATGCTCAAAGAAGACCCGAGTGGAAATGGTATTTTGTTCTTTTAAGTTTTCATTCGTCATATATCACTTCTTTTCCTTTATTTTATGAAAGTAATTTCCAAACATAAACGTGCTCGATTTGATTATGAAATTCTTAAAGTTTTAGAAGCAGGACTTGTTTTGCTGGGAACAGAAATAAAAAGCATTCGAGAACATCGGGTTTCGCTTATGGGGAGTTTTATAAGTGTGAGAGAAGGGGAGGCGTGGTGGAAAGGAGGGAGTATTGCTTCTTGGGAATGTGCAGGAAAAAATGGGCATATTGAGCATCGTGATCGAAAACTTTTGTTAAAAAAATCGGAAATTAAAACGCTGGAAAAAGCACTCAATGAAAAAGGATATACCGTGATTCCTCTCACTCTTGGACTGGTTCGAGGAAAAGCAAAGCTAGAAATTGCACTCGCAAAAGGGAAAAAACAGTATGATAAACGCGAAACTCTCAAAAAAAAGGATATAGATCGGGATCAAAAAACTCTTCAAAAATATTAAATTTTTTCTTATGCAAACTCTTAAAATTTCCATTTACGATGAAGGAATTCGATTAGAGCGATTTTTACGAAAAACATTTCCACATATTCCACTCGCTTCCCTTCAAAAATTTTTAAGAACAAAAAAAGTAGCGGTATTTCGTAATGCCGAACGTCAAAAAATATCTGCAAGTATGCCTATGCTTCCTCATGACGAAGTGCGTATTTTTTTTGATGGAGAAGGATTTACCCCACTTCCTCCAAAACGGAAAAAAGATTTTTCTGCTATTTTAAAGCATCCCCAATTCCAAAATCTAAAAACTGCGTATGAAGATGAAGATCTTTTAATTTTGGAAAAACCAGCAGGTGTTCCAGTGCATCCCGGTTCAAAAGTGCAATTTGGGCAATCTTTAATTGATTATTGTATTGCTCGTGAGCGCACGAAAAATCCAGAATGTCCAGAACCAAAATTGGCACATCGTTTGGACAAAGATACTTCAGGACTCATAATAGTGACTAAAAATGATGGAGTACTTCGAAAAATAACAGAAATGATTACCGAAGGAACGATTACAAAAGAATATTTGGCGTTGGTGCGTGGGAATGTTACGCCCAAAAAAGGGACTATTCGTTCGGCGCTTCAAAAAACAGAAGGATCAAAACACACCAAAATATTGGTATCAGAAGATGGGAAAAAATCGGTAACGCATTATGAAGTAGAGGAGTATTTTCCAAAAATAAATGCCAGTTTAGTCCATGTTCGACTCGAAACCGGAAGAATGCACCAAATTCGTGTTCATTTCGCCGAAAAAGGGAATCCACTCGCAGGAGATGATGCGTATGGAGGATTTGCCTGGAACCGAGAACTGAAAAAAAATTTTGGACTTTCTCGACAATTTTTACATGCGTATAAATTATCTTTTCTCCATCCTCTTACTCATCAAAAAATAGAATTAACCTCACTTCTGCCAAAAGATTTACAGCAGGTGATTGGAAAATAAAGAGAGACTCGTTTGAAAAATCTCTGTGGTGATTAAGAATTTGAGATTTTGGATGTATAAAAGGAAGTTATTCGATATATTTTTTTGAGGTACGATTAAAAAATGTGGCAGGTGTAACTTTTTAAGTTGCTAAAAAGTAGAGTTTATATAGGTTAGGACTGAATAAACTCTTAGTTAATTTTTATGATAAAAAAAAAGGTGCCCGGAATGCAGAAAAAGTGAGACCAAAAAGTATGGGAAACAGAA
>CAIRYL010000020.1 GCA_903882825.1 uncultured Candidatus Peregrinibacteria bacterium
GAAAAAAAGGAGAAAATTCACAAGAAGAAGAGATAAAATATAACTCTCTTTTGGAAGGTGTAAAACAAAAAGCAGATGGCGTTGTACAGAGTATTATTGATAAAATGATGGAAGGTAAGATCGAAAATTGTAAAGATAATGAAAAAGCAATGCTGGCAATGTTTGCCATAAGTGGAGCGTATAAAGAAGAACTTAAAATAATTTCTATTACTGACATATTAAATAAAGATCCAAACGATAAAAATAAAGCTATAGAAAAATGGGTTAAAGAGATTATAAATGATAAGATTTCTTTATTTGCGCAACATACGGATAAATATCAAAGTGTGGTTATAGAAGCTGTTACAAAAGCGATAGAAGCAGAACAAGATACAGCAGGAAAAAGCCTGCGCATTTCTCCGCAAGGAAAAATAGAAGTACTAAAAGCTGATGCAGTGAAGATAGTAGAGAATGTAAACGTAGAACAGAATACAGCAGGCGCCCTCATAACACTTCTGGGTAAAAATCCACAAGCATCAAATGAAGAAATTACAAAAGCAACAACCAAACTCCTCAATGTTTCCCCCTTAACAAAAGCATATAATTTAAGTAATGATACTGAAAAACAAGCGTTTATAACCGATTTACAGGGGAAGTTGACTACTAAGAATGAAGAAAAAACTCTTTTAGCTAACAAAACAGCAGAAGCAATATTGGCATTTGCAAGTATTCAGCCGGATCCAAAAAAGTTTGTTATAGGGCGTGATGGAACATTGTATGAAAAATTAGAAGATGCCAAAAAAACAGCAGATACAGTAGAAGGAAAAGCATTAAATGACGCAGTGAAAAACAATCAAAACCCAGCAGAAGTACAAAAAAAGTTTTCGGACTATGTTATAAAATACAATATTCTTCAAAGAGGATACGATCTTTCAGTAAAAGATGATAGAGATGCACTAGATGCAGACCTGAGAAAGCAAGGATTTTTAGGGGGTGATAATAATCCAGTTATGCCTTCATTAATAATAGAAAAACTCGTGCAGGCTGGTACAACAAATGGAACACTGATAAATAAATATCTAAATGCGCGAGGAGAATTATTTGCCACACAAGAAGCAGGAGATTCTGACTCAGAAAGAAAAAATCATACAGAGGCACGAAGGAAGGCGAAAGAAAATAGAAAACAAGCTGTAGAAAAAGCAATGAAAGGAGGAGCGCTTTCTGTATTTTCTTTGCTTGCAAAATTTATAGGATTTGATCTGGTAGATTACATAGCCAATGGAGAAGATTTTTTAGCCAAGGGTATTCGATCGTTCTTTTTAGATGTTGATTTTACGGAAAAAAAAGATGGGCAAGAAGTGATGAGTGATAAATTTAAGCTCCCCACGCTTTTACCAACAGGATATGAGACAAATATTCCAGCAGATTTTCCTGAATCACTCAATACCAATAATTTAAGAGACGGTAAAACTACTTTTCCAGATCTTGTAAATAGTTTTGTAACTTTCGAGCCTTTAAAAGGGCAAATAAATGCATTGGGTGATTCTGATGCAGAAAAACAAGAAAAAAATATGGTGCAAACTTCATTGTTAATGTTCCCGAAGACTACCATTGTAGCTGGTGATATGGCTCAAAACACCCTTACATTTCAAACAACAGATAAAAAAGACTGGTCCGGGTTGCAAGTACTGTTTCATGCCGATAGTGGAGCTTTACCGTTTAAAGATTTGAGTGAAAAATTTTCAAATTTTGTTGGTGGAATTTCGGAAAAATTTCCATTTGCGAATTCTCTCTCTTCTGCCTCTTCTTCCTCTTCCGATACAACCGGTGAATCATCACAAATACAATCGGCAATTGAGAATTCTAAAAAATTTAGAAATGGAAAAGTAAAGGAAACAGATGATAAACCACGTTTCCCAACCATTACTTCCTGCAAAGCCGATGGAGATACCATTACTATTCGTTGGGATGGCGGAGAGAAAAAAAGTGCACAAAAAGCAGAAACTAATTCACCAACACCAACAACAAAATAAAATGTATAAAAAAAGTCTGTATGGGTAATTTTTTGATGTGTGAGGATAAAAGAGGGTATTTCATTTCACTGGCAAGTGGGGAAAATGTTCGGTTATTTCCATAATGAGGTTTGGAAATGGATTCCCGCGAAGGCTTTGTCATTCCCGCGAAGGCGGGAATCCA
>CAIRYL010000021.1 GCA_903882825.1 uncultured Candidatus Peregrinibacteria bacterium
TCAGTTTCTGCGGTTCCGGTCATTCCAGATAAATGATCATAGAGCCTAAAATAATTTTGGAAGGTAATAGAAGCCAGCGTTTTTGATTCTCGTTTTACCTCCACTCCTTCTTTTGCTTCTAGTGCTTGATGCAGTCCCCCAGAATATCTTCTTCCCGGCATCATTCGTCCGGTAAATTCATCAACAATAACAACTCCTTCTTGGTTTACAACATAATCAATATCTTTTTGAAAACAACACAGAGACCTCAAAGCTTGCTCAATATGATGGACTTCTGCAAATCCTTTATCCGTATAAATATTCTCAATTCCTAAAAATTTTTCCATTTGTGCCACACCTGATTCAGTGAGAATGGCAGTTTTTTGTTTTTCATCTATGGTATAATCTTTTTCAAGAGTTAAGTCTTGTACTAAGTGGGCATATTGTATGTATTTTTGAGTAGATTCTTCAGCAGGTGCAGAAATAATAAGAGGAGTTCGTGCTTCGTCGATTAAAATAGAATCTACTTCGTCGACAATAGCAAATGAAAGATGTCGTTGTACGAGATCTTCTTTTCTTTGCGCCATATTATCGCGCAAATAATCAAATCCAAACTCGTTATTGGTTCCGTAGGTAATATCGGAATTATATGCATTTCTTCTTTCTATAGACGTTTTTCCATGTACTACTACCCCTACCGAATGTCCTAATTTTTCAAAAAGGGGATTCATCCACGCCATGTCTCGTTGTGCTAAATAATCGTTTACGGTTACAACGTGTACACCATTTCCAGAAAATGCTCCCACTGAAGCGGCGATTCCTGCCACTAATGTTTTTCCTTCTCCTGTTTTCATTTCTGATATTTTCCCTTCCAGAAGAGCAAGCGCTCCAATAATTTGTACGTCAAATGGAATCATGTTCCATTTTTCATTATTGCGAATAACAGAAAATTCTGTATCTAAAAGCCTTCGGCAGGCATTTTTTGCAAGAGCCAAAAGCCTGATTCTGTTTTCTTCTATTTGGTACTGCGTTCCTTTTTCTTGTTTCACGGCATCTTGAAATTCCTCCTCTGAAAGATTTTGGAGTGCTATTTCTTGAATATTTACAATATCAACCAATTTTTTAAACCGTTCGAGGTCTTTTTTTATAGGGTCTCCCAACAGTGATTCAATCCATTTGAGCATGAGAAAGAGGTCAAAAGAAAAGGAAAATTATGAAATCTTGGGGTTTCGAGAAATCATAAATAAAATTTTTATACATTTAAAAATTTGCCATTGCATTATTACAAAAAATATTCATAAAAGAAAGTAGGAAACAAAAAATAAAGAAAATCCTTATTCTTTTCATTCTCCCTTGCTTGGGTTTTTCCGAATATCTATTTTTTAAAATTCTCCATTTCATTTCTGGTATGTTTTTTGTATTCTGCTTCGTGTTCAAGCGTCTGAAGGCAGTCGCTCTTCTGAAAATATTTTTTTAGAAGAGAGGAAAGTCCGGGCCGACTCCATCACCTTGCTTCCTAACGGGAAGGGTGTGCATATAAAAAATGCACATACGGAAAGTGCCACAGAGACGAGAAACGTGAAACGCCCGTTTTGTACGGGAACACCACTGGCAACGGTGGATGCTTGGTAAACCCCAAGGGTCGGCAAGGCGGGATGGAATTTGTAAAGCATTATTCCGTGATGTGCGGAGCTTTAAAAATTCCCGCCGCATGAGCCATGAAGTAATTCATGCGCCTTTAGAGAGATGACGGCACTATTTACAGAACCCGGCTTATGCAGGACGCTTGAACACGAAAATCTGTAAAAATTCAAAAATTTTTAATATGGATAATCCCATATACTTTTAAAATTATGGAATAATAACAGAATTGATGTTCGCTTGATTGAGAATATTTTTTGTTCCACCGTCCGTAATACTCATAATACGAGTGTTGCCAATGTCTCCAGGATTAAAAAATTCCAAAGATACCATTCCCTCTTTTTCTCTGGTAAAGGTGATAGTGGCAATTTCGGTTTCTGGATCTGAAAAAGTAACACCTTCAGGAATAGACACTCCAATTTTTGCGAGTCCGAGTTTGGTATCAAAATCTTTTTCTCCTGGGGCTACCAGTTGGAAAAGAGAATTTTTTGGAAGGAGAATAGACTCTCCTTTTACGGTCCCAACGGGATAGGCAATCCAGCTTTGTACCGACGTAATAGGCTGTAATTTTGGATTTTTTAAAATAATCGATACGGTTATTTTCCCAGAAGTACTGACCTGTTTTTCTAAAATAAGAGAGGCAGTTTGTAAGGTGGTATCTGCATTTGGAGATTCTTTTCCACGAGCTTCTAAAAGCATTTTTCGAAGTGGGTCTTCTGCAATGGGCGCAATACCTGTGTTTGAAATGGTTGCAGAAGTATTTTCTGGGTTATTTTCAGTATTTTCGTTGCCACTAAAAATACATCCAGAAAAGAAAAAAAGTAAAAAAAATGAGAAAAAAATATGTTTCATAAAAAAATAAAAAAGACCATTCTCCTCCATCATATCATGGTGTATGTATTACTGTGAAGTATTCGTTTTTTTGTTTTTTTATGGTATGTATATAAGAGTGTATGAATTTCTTCGTCCTGTATTCCTAAAAATGAATGAAAAATGAAATATATACCTCTGATATTTCTCTCTTTTCGCACGAACGATTACTGGATTTATTTTCTACTGGTTTTGAGAAAGAAGAAATAGAGAAAATTTCATTAGCATTGACGTTTGCGGAAGAAGCTCGTGCACAAGATAGCGCACGGCGTCCACGAGGTATTGAGGTGGTTTTTATTTTGCAAGGATTTCATATTGATGCTCAAACCGTTCAAGCAACGCTATTATCAGATCCTTGGATATTAGAAAATAAATCAGAAATTCTGAATTCCAATTTTTTTGATGAAGTCGTGGTGAATATGGTAAAAGGGGTACACTGGATTTCTACTTTTCATCATTTTTATTCAAAAATACGAGAGGATGATCAGGTGGATGTACTCAGAAGTATGCTTCTTGCAGGAATAGACGACGTTCGTGCGGTGCTGATTATGGTGGCGTATCGATTGCAACGATTACGTCTTTTACACTTTGAAGAGGAATCTCTGCGATCTCAAATTGCACATGAAACTTTGGATATTTTTGCTCCATTAGTGAATCGTCTGGGAATTGGACAATTTCGATGGGAGCTTGAAGATCTTTCATTTAAGTATTTACAGCCAGGAGAATATAAAAAAATATCTCAATCGCTACAGGCGAATAGAAAAGAGAGGGAACATTCTATTTCTGAATGTATTCAGAAAATTCGTGAAGAATTACAGAAAAATAATATACAAGCCGATGTTTCTGGTCGTCCAAAACATATTTATAGTACGTGGAAAAAAATGAATCAAAAAAATCTTCGTCGAGATGATATTTATGATCTTTTGGGGATACGAATTATTGTTGAAAAAATTGACGATTGTTATAGTGTTTTAGGACTGGTACACCATTTATGGAAAAATATTCCAAATGAATTTTGTGATTATATTGCGCATCCAAAAGAAAATGGATATCAATCTTTACATACCGTTGTATTGGTGGAGAAAGAAAATCCGGTAGAAATTCAGATACGAACACAGGAAATGCATGAATTTGCTGAGTTTGGAGTTGCTTCTCATTGGCACTATAAAGAAGGAGGAAAATATGATAGCAATCTGAATAAGACTATTACTGTACTCAGAAATGTATTGGAGAAGAAAGAAAATATCGAAATATTTTCTCCGTCTCATTCCCCGTCATTTTCTGAACAGATTTTTGTGTTTACGCCTCTTGGAAAAGTGATTCGTCTTCCAAAAGGATCGACTCCCATTGATTTTGCATACGCTATTCATACAGAAGTGGGGCACAGGTGTAAAGGTGCAAAGGTAAATGGGCATATTGTTCCCCTGCAGTATCCATTAAAATCTGCTGAAACAGTGGAAATTATAAAAGGTCCATATATTGCTCCAAATTTTAATTGGCAAGATTCGCGTATGGGGTATGTAGTGACGGTTGGTGCAAAAAGTAAAATAAGACAGTGGTTTAAAAAACAAGATTTTGAAAAAAATATTCGTTTGGGGAAAATTATTTTAGAAAAAGAGCGACATCGACTCAATGCAATAAAGCTTTCAGATTCTGAAATGGAAAAATTTTTTCGCTCATTTCACCTTCCTCGTACAGAAGACGTTTTAGTGGCAATTGGACGAGGAGATGTTACTCCTTCACAAATTGCTTCAAAATTAAAAGCATTAGAGATAAAGCCTTTGCTCCCTCCCGTTTCTCTCAAATCTCTTCCACTTGGAAATACTATTTCTGAAAAAGTTTCGGTACAGGGTGTGAGGAATCTTATGATGCATTTTGCACAATGTTGTATGCCAAAAGAAAAAACTCCTATTATTGGTTATGTTACTTTGGGATATGGCATTTCTATTCATGCTCAAAATTGTATCAATATTCTAAAGATACCTGTTCATAAGAAAGGACGACTGATAGATGTTCATTGGATTTCTGAAACCACTCATCATTAAAAATAAAAATCTGGAGAAATGAGATATCCGTTTTCAGGAATAATGCTCATTTTCTTCAGATTTTTTTGTATTTCTTTTTATTTTTTACATTTCTAGAGTACCGCAGTGCTCACCGTTGGGCTGGGGGTAGCAGTGGGAGTGGAAGTTGGGGTAGCAGTTGGAGTTGGGGAAGAAGAAGGTACCATTGCAGGAGCAGCACCATGGAGTTCTAAAAGATTATTTTTTCCAGGATCTGCTGAGGGAGATGGAGTAACTCGAAGTGTAGGATTTGGACTAGGAGAAGGAGTAATAGGACTATTCGGGTTTGTGCTGAGTGTTCCTTTGGTAACCACGCTTACTCCGGTATTAGTGCCATTTGTGGTAGGAGTAGGACTTGCTGAACTTCCCTCTTTTTTATTTTGGCTGGGATCTAAAACGCCACCATAACGGGAAGAAAAAAGAGTAAAGTCCATAAAATCGACTTTTCCATCTTGGTTTAGGTCTCCTGCATTTTCCGAAGTACTTCCATATACAGAAGAGAAGAGTGTAAAATCTTTAAAGTCGACAATGCTGTCCTCATTAAAGTCTGCACGCATTTGTAATGCCTTCATGGTTTCTGCAGAAATAAAAGAAAAACCTTTAAAATCTGCCGAAATACGACGTTCACTGTTTTTTGCAAATGGAGAAGCAATATTTTCTACAAACACTTGATAA
>CAIRYL010000022.1 GCA_903882825.1 uncultured Candidatus Peregrinibacteria bacterium
CATATTTTTTATTTTTGGAGAACACTCATCTTCAAATGGTTTTTTCCAAATGCTTTCGCCACCTCTTCCTGTTCCCGTTGGATCACCTCCTTGCATCATAAATCCGTCAATCACTCGGTGAAAAATAATTCCGTTATAATATCCGTTTTTTGCATGAGTTACAAAATTTTCGACTGTTTTTGGGGCTATTGCGTGAAAAAATCGTATAGTAATTTTTCCATGATTCGTACTAATAATAGCGATTTCATCTCCAGTATTGGGGAGTGGATGTTGGGGAATATGGGACATAAAAAAAGAAAAAATAGAATATTCATCAAGCATATTAAACAATACCCAACATTTTTCAAATTTTTTTACAGGGTCATTCTCTTGTAAGCTCTTGTAGTAGTTTCTTTTCCTGTCTACACTTTTTTTTGAAATATCTCTTTCTTTTCCTACATGTCTCCTTCTTCACGTCTTATTCAAAACAGTGCCGAAATACATACTTTTTATCAGCAATTTTTTTGTTCTGTTAAAAAAATGAAAATAGGAATCGAATGGGAAAGAACGGGTATTTATACACATCAACATCATATTCCCGTTCCGTATACTGGAAATACAGGATATCGAGAAATTTTAATGGGAATGGTACAGCACTACGGATGGGAAATAGAAGATGAAGAAAATGGAAATCCGTTTACACTGTTACGAGGCGAAACTCGTATTACTATTGAAGGAGATGGAAAACCAGAAATATCGGGAGCTCCTTTGTGTTCCTTATTGGAAAATGAAAAAGAATTACGAGAAATAGCACAAGAAATTCATTCATTAGCACACCCTTTAGGAATTCATTTTTCTCCACAAGGAATTTCTCCTTTTTTTCATCATGATGAAGTTCCACTGGTTCCAAAACCACGTTATAAAATTTGGGATACTATTTTCCCAGAACCAGAACGGCATCATTGGATGCATCGATATATGAAAAATCTTTCAGGATTTCACCTGAATGTTTGTTGTAGCTCGGAAAATGATTTATTACAAAAAACAGAGTGTTTTTTAAGACTTTCTCCATTTTTTTGTGGGGTTTTTGCGAATTCTCCTTTTTATGAAGGTCATGTAGCGGGAGTATTGTCTGCCAGAAGAAGGGCAATTTTTACCGATTCATTTGGAAGAGAATCGATGATGAAGGGGTTTTTTGAAAATAATTTTTCTATGGAACGCTGGATTGAATGGTACTTAGATCAAGATCTGATTATTATTGTTCGTGGGAAAAAGAATTTTCTTCCTCCCCGTGGATTTTCGTTTCGAAAGTTTTTACAGGAAGGTTTTGAAGGAGAAAATGCTTGTTTTGATGATTTTGATGCACATGTAAAAACGTGTTGGACTGATATTCGTTTTCGCAGAGGATATTTAGAATTTCGAGCGCTTGATACGGTGGAACTTCCAGATATTATGGGAATATCAGCGTTTTTTATAGGAATTTTTACGCATAGTAATGGTTTTTCTGAAGTACAAAAATATACTAAAAATCTTCAAGAATCCGATCTTCCGGCTCTTCATAAAAATGCTTGGGAAAACGGAGGAAAAGCAAAATGGGGAAAACTCTCTTTTTTTGATGTGATTCAATATTTTTTACCCATGGCAAAAGAAGGTTTACGCATGAGGGAAAAAGGTGAAGAAATATTTTTACTCGCAGTGGAAAAAATTATTGACGAACAAAAAACTCCTGCAGAACGGTTATTAGAAAAAGGGATAGAAATGGTATAAAAATGGATCTGTATTATTTTTGTTTTGACCGTATCACCACAAAAAGAATAGTAACCGTTATTAAAAGAATAATTTTTCCAAAAGTATCTAAAAATAAAGCGCTTGCGCCTAAAAAAGTAGAAACACTTAAAAAGAGTATTAATATTTGTCCTTTCTTCCATCCTTTTTTTAATAAAATATCGTGTAAATGACGTTTGTCGCCACCTTTTGCAGGCGATACACCCGATCGTAATCGATCGAGAATTACATATCCGGCATCCAGCACCGGAAGCGCCATTACTATAAGTGCCGTTGCCAATTTTCCTCCTGCAAAAAGAGAAAAAATAGCAATACAAAATCCGGCAAACATTGCGCCACTGTCTCCAAAAATATATCGTTCACGTCCAATATTAAGCGCTAAAAGGGGAATACTCGCACCTACAAAAACAAAACAAAGATTTGCGACTTCTGGTTGTTGTACTCGACTAGAAATGGAAAGAAAAGCGAGAACCATGGCAGAAAGAGCACTGGAGGAAAGGGAAAGGTTTGGAATTCCGTCAATCCAATTGGAGGTATTAATCAGTGATAAGATCCAAATTCCGCTTAAAAATCCTCCCAAATATATGCCAAACGAAAAGGCATTTGACGAAAAAGGATTCGTGAGGAATTCAATCCAAACTCCACTGTATACTACTATTCCTGCACAAAAAGCTTGTACTCCTAATCGAATAAATGGGGAAATACGATATTTATCATCCAGAAAGGAGGTAATGGACAAAACAATTCCGGCACATAAAAATCCATATATTTTGCTATTCAGTTCTGCAGTAAGGAAAATGCCAAACAAAACACTGATAACAAAAATAATTCCAAAAGGATACGGAAGGCGCTCTCGAACATGTCCATATCTTTCGGGGGTATCTAACAGTCCCCATTTTGGAAAAAATTTTAAGGCAAAAATACTCAAGAAAGCGCTTAAAAAAATGCCAGTGAAAAAAGAAATATAATACAAAAGAAGAGTAGGAAAGAAAGAAATATTGAGGTACAAAAAACAGAAATTTTAAAACGAGAAGAGCAGTATAATGGGAAAAAATAAGTATAAAAATTAATATATTTCTTCTAAATAACAGGATTCGCAGAATACAATTTTTTCTGAAGACGGGGAATAAGTGGTTTGAATACTTTTTTGGCATTTTGCACACTTTCTTTCCCAAAATTTTCGAGGATTACGCTTTAAAAAACGATCTACATGACGTTGATCTGGAGATTTATGAGGGATTGGAATTCGTAATTTTCTGTAAAAATCGAGTTCTGGCTTGGTAATTTTAAATACATCACCCGTTATTTCGCAACGTATTGCCCAATGTACAATATTATCAGAAATTTTATCAATATTGTCAGGAAGTTCAGAGACATTAATTATTTTTGTTACATTGGGAAATACTTTCATCGCATTATCCCACTTCCAATTTTTTCGATGAGGTATATGAGCAGAAGCACCTACTTCTTCTTTTAGAAGAGGATAATACATTTGTGCCGTTGTTTTATTATATCCAAATGGAGAAAACCAA
>CAIRYL010000023.1 GCA_903882825.1 uncultured Candidatus Peregrinibacteria bacterium
AATTTTTCTATATTTTTCACGGCTACTGATTGGATGAAAGAAACCTATAAAGGGATTCCTGTTAAAAAATAATCATTTTTTCTTATGGCAAAAAACCCAATACGTGAAAAGCTAGAAAAGGCGATTATAGAAGGAAATGTCCCACAAGTGGTCATGCAACTTTTAACGTTAGCACTCGAAATGAAGGTTTCGGATATTCATATAGAACCTCGAAAATATACAGTCCTCAATAGATTTCGTGTGGATGGGACGCTCCAGGAAATCATTGAATATCCGAGTAGTATCCATTCTGCTATTATTTCTCGTATTAAAATACTTTCAAATTTAAAAATTGATGAACAAAGAAAGCCACAAGATGGAAGATTACAAATGATGACAGAAACACGCCAAAGTATTGAACTTCGTGTTTCTACTCTTCCTACCATTCATGGAGAGAAAGTTTGTATGCGTTTACAAGATAAAAATAAAAGTATTCCCACGCTTGAACAATTGGGAATTATGGGTAATAATTATCGTTTTTTAGAAAAAACACTCAAAAGTCCAAATGGAATATTTTTAGTGAGTGGACCAACCGGTTCAGGAAAAACAACCACACTGTATTCAGCACTAAATATTATCAATAAACCGACTGAAAATATTATGACGATTGAAGATCCGGTGGAATATGAAATGGAAGGGCTTTCTCAAAGCCAAGTTCAGCCAGAAATTGGATACGATTTTGCGAGTGGACTGAGGACTGCACTTCGGCAAGATCCTGATATTATCATGGTGGGGGAAATTCGAGATCAAGAAACAATAGAAATTGCCATTAAGGCTGCGCTTACTGGGCATATGGTGCTTTCTACCATTCATACAAATTCTGCGGCTGCCACTTTTACTCGTATTATAGATATGGGAATTAAACCATATAAAATAACCGCTTCTTTGAGAACTATTGAGGCACAAAGATTAGTAAAAAGATTATGCAAACACTGTAAAGAAGCATATAAACCAATAGGACCAATATTAGAAGATCTTCAAAAAGAAATGTTACGGGTTCATCCTACTCATGATTTTCAACGAGAACTTTTGAATGATGTGACGCTCTATCGCCCTATTGGATGTGATGAGTGTCAAGGAAAAGGTTATTCTGGTCGATGTGGAGTATATGAAGTTCTGATGTTAACACGGGAAATAGAACAACTGGTATTACAATCAAGAGGAGAAACAGAAATTGAAGATATCGCTGTTTCTCAAGGTATGGTAACGATTCTTCAAGATTCGTATATTAAAGCTTTGTATGGAGATACGAGCATTGAAGAAGTAATTCGTATTACAGGTGGCGGACATTAAATATTCTCTTTTTGAAGGTATTGAAAGATTATAAATATTTAAAAACTACAAAAACCAACAATATTTCTTTTTTTCTTTTTTTATGGCAGGTTTTCAAATTTCAGAGGTACAACAACAAATAGTAAAAGTTTCTGACGGAAAAGAAAATTTAAGTTTTATTGATCGCTTAAATGAGTGGGTTGTTGATATGTCTCCTGTTTCCATTAAGAGTAAAGTAATTTTTTATCGTCTTCTTTCTACGATGATTAATGCGGGAGTTTCCCTTATTAAAGCGATGAATATTCTTTCAAATCAATTTGAAGATGCAAAAATGAAAAAAGTATGTTCTGTTATTCTTTCTCGAATAGAAAAAGGGATGTCTCTTTCCGATGCACTTCAAGAATATCCAGATGTTTTTTCGGAGGCAGAGCTGGGGATGATTTCCTCTGGAGAAGTTTCTGGGCGTCTTAATGCCGTACTGGTAGATCTTGCAGATCGAGTGGAGTCGGGTGCAAAAATTGCAGGAAAAATAAAAGGAGCGATGATTTATCCTTTAGTAATTATTATTATTTTAGTCGCAGTGGTAACAACCGTTATGATTATGGTGATTCCCAAATTAAAGGATACTTTTGAAAAAGGAGGCGCAAAATTACCTGCGACTACTCAAATGCTTATTGATGGAAGTGATTTTATTACTGGAGACACAATGGGCATTCCAAATGGAGCACTAATTATTTTAGGATTTGTAGGTATCGTAATGGCAATACGATTTTGGAAAAAAACTCCAGAAGGTCTTTTTTATTGGGATAATATTATGCTTCATGTTCCGGTTTTTGGTGATATGAGTAGAAAATTAGTACTTTTGCAATTTTGTCAGTCTTTATCGAGTCTTGTTTCGAGTGGAGTTTCCATTACGAAAACATTGCAAATTACTTCACAAGTAGTCGGAAATGAAGTCTATCGTCGTCGAATTCTTCTTATTGGGGAAGATGTAAAACAGGGGATTCCTATTGCGGATAATATTCGAGAAAACAATACCATGTTCCCCATTATGCTTACTTCCATGATAGATATTGGAGAAAAAACAGCTCAGTTAAGTAAGGTGTGTTTAAAAGTTGCAGATTTTTATCAAGATGAACTCGATACAATGGTAAAAACGTTAAGCTCACTAATGGAACCTATTATTATCGTGCTTATCGGAGGAGTAGTAGGATTTATTGTAACGGCTATTATGGCACCTATTATGCAAATGAGTGAAGTTGCCAGTAACGGTTAAATTTATAGAAACCATTTTTTAAGCCATTGATATTGATGCTTTTCTGCATCGTGGATAACAACTGCGATGTGATAAATTCCGTATGTAATAAAATACGCTCCTACAATATCAATAGAGTAGTGAAGCCTCATGACTAAAACTGTAATAGCCATTATTATGGAGGATATGAAAAAAAAATATCTCCAAGGTTTTTTATCCCACAAAAGAAGTGCCCCTAAAAATGGGGCTCCTGTATGTCCCGAAAAAAAGAGATCATTTTGAAAAAAGTATTCTCCTAGTCCTGCTACTAAAGGTGGTATATGATCGGGAGGAATGGCAATATGAGTGAGTGAAATACAAAGTGCCCGAATGGAAAGAAATAATGAAAACGCTAAAAGACCAAGTGGAATTTTTTTTGGTTCAAAAAAAATTCCATAAAAAATGCCGGTTGCCATAATAAAAATGGCACCAAAAATAAATAAAAAAGAAAGATCATATTTTGGAAGAACCGAAAAAAGAATATCTCCTACCGGAGTTCCGGGACTTAAGGAGTCATTAACAGCAGAGAGATATCTGGTAAGTTTAAAAGAAGCAAAAATAAGAATGATTCCCATCATGCACATGAGTAAATAATGCCAATCAGAAGACAGTTTTTGTATCTCATTTTTCCAGTTTTTTAAAAAATCCTTCATGTGAAATAAAAAATCATCATCACTCTATCAAAAAAGATTTGCACTTGTGATACTTTTTTGAAAAAATCAACATGATTTTCTTATTTTTCTATGTCTAATCGGATGGATTCCCGTCAACACGGGTTACACAGAATAGAGCGGATACGGCCAAATGCAAAGCTGAGTGTAAAAATTCGTAAAGCAAAAACACGAGTGGGACAATCTTTACGCCATGAGGCGATTTTGCAAGCTAGAAAAGATTTCGTAGTGGCTTTGTAAAAAAGTATTGCTATTTGAGTTTTTTTCTGGTACTATAGTTTGAAAAATATTTTTTTTCTTCCCATGTCATCACTTTTGACACTCCTGAAAAAGAACACCGCACTCCCAATGTTGGGTTTCGTGTTTCTCACTACTCTTTTTACAATGTTTGGAGGGGCTTTTGTCGCCTCGGCTGCAACGGTAGATCCGGAAAATCTTTCCGCGAAAATAGTGAACGATCGTGATCGTCCCGATGAAGCAATCGCGAATACTGATATTCGACAAGGATTGGTAAGCGTTATAAATTATTTCTTAGCGTTTTTAGGACTCCTAGCAGTGGCATATATTATTTATGCCGGTGTTATTATGCTTACTGGAGAAGGAGAGGATGCCAGCATTACAAAAGCACGAAAAATTATTATTTATGCAACCATTGGTATCGTAATTATTTTTCTCTCTTGGACAATCGTCAATTTTGTGGCGGATATTCCGGGCACGGTTGATACACAAAATGGTGCTGCAAATTAAAGTTTTTTTCTTACCTGTATTTCATAAAAACTCTCATAACAATGGGAGTTTTTTTTAATATTTTAAAAGAAAAACTTTTATATTGCTAAATACCAAGAGTCTCGGCATTCTTTTGGGTGTATGACTCATAAAAAACTTATTTCGTCGGCGAAAATTGCGTTAGTGGTTGATTGGATGACCGTTCAAGGAGGCGCAGAAAAAGTACTCGAATCATTTGTACGGATTTTCCCAAACGCAGAAATTTTTACGAGTGTGTATTTGCCAGAAAAT
>CAIRYL010000024.1 GCA_903882825.1 uncultured Candidatus Peregrinibacteria bacterium
AGTCGGTTGTAAAAAATGGAGAACCCGTTCCTCCTGCAAAAAAAATAACTTTCCCCTCTAAAAATCCTTTCTCGGCACGTGCAATAGAAAATGGTTCACAAATACTCTGCATCATGCGTGCGGAAAGCACTTCCGAAGGAATTCCCGATTTGGTAAAAAAGTTGGAAACAACCATGGCATTCATAACGGTTGCCAGCATTCCAATTTTGTCAGATTCCCCCCTAAAAAATCCAAAATCCTCTTGATCTCGACCACGCCAAAGATTCCCTCCTCCGAGAACAATCCCCAATTGAACCCCATTTTTTATTGCTGGAGTAATTTCTTGAAGTAAAAATAAAAGACTTTTAATAGAAAATGCTTCTTGCTGGGAAGAAAGCATTTCACCAGAAATTTTTAAAAGAATTCGAGACATACAAAAATGTAAGAGGATTGAAACAAGAGTACTGTATTATTTGGGAAAAAAAAGGAAAATTTACAAATTTTTATTTTTTTTATAGGATACAAAAGATGAGTGATACAATAGCTTTTGAGAAAGATCATCAAAATCGTTCATCAATATTTTAAAAAAGAGTATATGAATCATATTGCCGTTATAAAAATAGGGACTTCTTTGCTCACCAATAGCGATGGAAGCCTAAAAATTTCATTTCTGGGGCGTATTACTGAAGAAATTTCTGCGGTACAAAAAAATGGATGGGGTATAGTGCTCGTCAGTTCTGGAGCTATGGCATCGGGTACGGGAATTTTAAAAGGAAAACCACATGATATTGTAGAAAGGTCTTTATTTGCTTGCGTAGGGCAACCTTTTTTAATGAAATATTATGCTGATTTTTTTGGAATATTTGGCATTATTGTTGCTCAAACGCTCCTCACCAGGCGAGATTTTGAAAATGAAGAAGCCTCTGTACTGCTGGAAAAAAATATGTCACAAATGATTAAAAACGGAATTATCCCCATTGCGAATGAAAATGACCTTATTTCTATTGAAGAGCTTACTGTAGGAGATAACGATCAACTTTCTGCTCGTATTGCCGTATTATTAAACGCAGAAAAATTAATTATTGTGAGTGATGTTGATGGACTGTATTCCGAAAATCCACAAACAAATCCTCATGCTCAAAAATTTGAAGTGGTGGAATGTATTACCGAAAATATTGAAGCATGCGTAGGAGAAAAAATTTCAAAAAATTCTTTAGGAGGAATGAAATCAAAACTTTCTGCCGCAAAATATGCGACTCAAAATGGGGTAGAAACCGTTATTTTTTCAGGCATAGAAGATCGCAATGCTCTTTCTCAAATACTGAGAGAAGAAAAAAATATTGGGACTCGATTCTTATCACAGCAGAAAAATTCATAAATCCCCTCTTTCTTTTCTAATTTTTTGTAATATTTCAAAGAGCATATCTCGATCGTCATCGAGAGAAGCTTTGTTTTTTATACATTTTTTACATTTTTCGCATTCATGCAAAAATATAAAATCATTCTTTTCATCATAAAAAATATTTTTTACTCGCATTTTTCCAAAGCAAGCAGAAGCTCGATCTCCTGGGAAAATATCATCTACATGTTTTGAACAAAAACATTTTCGACAATGATTTCGGCAAGTTTTCGGCGCAGGAGGATTATTTTCTGTGCAATAAAGGCAAATAAATCCATTGTTTTGTACGATAAAAGACATATTTTGAGGATTGAGAGAATTCTTTTTCTAAATTATTTCAAAACATATTCCTTCTGGAAAATATTTTTTGGCTTTTTGACGGTCTTTTTCCTCTCCAAACATTCCAAAAATGGCACTTCCAGATCCCGTGAGTCCTGCTTCTCTTGCCCCACATTCCACAAGGAGGTTTTTCCATTCGTATAAATCCGGAAAATACGAAAAAATAAGTGGTTCAAAATCATTCGTGTATTCGATATTATTTTGTAATACAGGAAAAGACCGATTCGAAAACTGCTGGTATGCCCATGCCGTATTCACCACAATGCGAGGATTAAAGAGCAAAATTCCAAAAGATGGAGGCGGAGGAAGGCAAGAAGCAGAAAGTATTTCCCCAAAACCACTCACTTGTGATCGTGGAAATTCTCCAAGAAAAAATGGAATATCGTTCCCCACCGATTGAATGAGAGAAAGCGGTGTATGAAGCCCAACAGCAAAGGAAAAGAAAGAAGTGGGAAGTATTTTTTGTGGGACAGGTTGCGATTCGGAAAAAAAGAAATATTCCAATGCCTTTAAAATTCCTGCTGCATTACTACTGGCTCCACCAAGCCCTGATTGATGGGGAATATTTTTTATCAGATGAATGTGTACCCCAAACAAAAATCCATGATGTGTAAAAAATGCCTTTGCCATTTTATACAGAGTGTTGTGTTCATTATTCGGAACACCTTTTGCAAAAATACCAGAAACTGTTATTTTTATTTTTTTATCTTCAATTTTCTCTACAAACATTTCATCGGCTAACGAAATTGCGCAAAATTCGGAACAAATGGTATGAAGATTTTTGTTTACATTATAGCCCGTAATACGAAGTGTACGGTTAATTTTTGCCGGAACAAAGAGATGAACAACAGAAGACACAAACACAAAAACAATACACGCATTCTTTCAAAAGAGAAATCGTGTGGCAAGAAAACAATTTTTAAATATATACCTAAAAAAAGAAAAGACCTCCACAACACCGGAACGAACAGTGGTCAAAATCCTCCTGAGAGAATAAAGGTGGAACCCCCGATCAAGAATGCCTCAGCATTTGAAAAGAAAAGTCCCATGGGGGAAATGATAGAAAGTTTTAAACGACCCGTATCCGAAAGAATCGCAGAGGTTCTTTATGGAACAATGTTTGCGCAAAAAAATCGCTGTGTCAAATAGAAAAATAAAAATATGCTTTTATAAATAGAAATTTATATATTTTGTAAATTATTTGATTCTGGTGCTTTTGCACCTACTGAAACCTTCGCTGGACGAATTATTTTTCCTTTAAATTTTACACCACGTTCTAACACCTGTACTACTTTTCCCTCTTCTCCCGTTGCATCTAAAAATACCGACTCATGAACAGCTTCATCAAAATTTCCACCGCCCTCTTCAAGAAATTCTATCCCGATTGATCGCATTTGGTCATACAAATTTTTTTCTACTGCCATCATTCCCTGAATCCATTCATGATTTTTAAGATCGGAAGGTAAATGCGCAAAAGCGAGTGAAAAATGATCCAGGAGCGTAATAACGCTTTTTAAAATATCTACAGCCCCTTCAAATCGTAATTTTACACGATCTTCTTCTGCTCTTCTTCGTACATTTTGAATATCAGCCATGGCACGAAGATATTTTTCTTCTCCATCTTTTTTTTGAACTTCTAGTTCTTCTTTTTGAGTTTGTA
>CAIRYL010000025.1 GCA_903882825.1 uncultured Candidatus Peregrinibacteria bacterium
AGTGTTGATTTTCCACTTCCATTCAGCCCCAAAATAAGGTGTATTTCGCCCTGTAAAACCGAAAGATTTACACCTCTTAACAGAGGAGTATTTTCAAGATTTGCCGTAAGATTGGAAATATGAAGCATGAGGAAAAATGAGAAATAGATTTTTAAATATTATGAAAGAAAAGAAATAATAACGAATCGGGCAAAGTCGAGGAGAAAAAAGGCAAGGATAGGAGAAAAATCAATAACTCCCCATCTATGAGGAATACGACGTACAAAATCCAAAAGTGGATCGGTGAGATCGGCTAAAAAAAAGTAAAGTCTTCCTTTGGGAATATTTTCAAACCAAGACCAAATAACTCTTAAAAAAAGTAGAAATTGTAAAGCAGAAAGGAAGAGCAATATATAATCAAAAATCATGAAAAAAATAAAAATTAAGGGAGAGGAATTTCTGTTTTTTCAGGAACAGTTTGAGCTTCTGTTATAGGATTTCCCAATTCGCCACCAGTAATAATTGTAGATTTTTGGGGTAAAGGTGTTCGTAAAAGTGTTCCCCTATACGGATGAGATGAAAAATCTTCTCCAATATAAAGGGTTATAGGACTTCCGGAAGCAGATCCACTTTTGGGAGGATCAATAGGCGTAAAAACAGCGCTTATTTTTCTCTCTAAAGCAGGAATAAGGGCTATAATTTCTGGAGTATTCCAATATTCTACAGTTGTAAAAGGTCGAGAATCTTGTATATTCCCCACCGATGCTACGGGAATACCATATCGAATAAGATGTTGGGATGCCATATTCGCAACGCCTTCTTGCCTGGTTGTATTTAAAATTTCAATTTTTGGAGGATTCGTTAAAAACGTACGATATTGAAACAAAATTTCCGCAAAAAATTGAATTTGTATATATGGGTTTTTCTCACCCGTTAAATATGGAAGTAAAACAGAAGCACCTCCATATTCTTCTCGAGGGGGAGTGTATAAAAATCCTCCACTTCCTGTTTCGGGAGTACTGGTTAATCCTCCTGCAAAAATATATTCCGAGGGAACCTGAAAAGCTTCACCTCCTAAAGAAATCATTTCTCCGAGAGAAAGATCACTCCAAAAATTTCTTTCAATAATTGATAAAAATTGACGAATTTTTTGAGGACTGGTGAGCAAACCTTTTTCAACGGCTTCTTCTTTCAGCGCACTAATAAGTTGTTTTTGTCGACGAGATCTTTCAAAATCAGAACTTCCATGGCGTGATCGAACATATTTTAGAGCCAGTTCTCCATCAAGCTCTTGAATTCCTGGTTTCATTTGAAAAGTTTCATATCCATAATTTGCTGTAGGATACGTGGTATCATAAATAGGTTTATCTACATCAATTGTTACTCCTCCAACCGCATCAATAAGCTCTATAAATCCACGAAAATCTACAACTGCAAACCGTTGAATTTCATACCCAGTAATTTTTGTGACTGTATTTTTCACATATTCTATGGCACGTATTCTTTGTGTTTCTTCATCTTTTTCTGATCTCCAATAATTGATTCCATCCCGAAAAACTTCATTAATGCGTCCTAATCGAGGTTCATTTTCTATTTTATAGGAAACATAGAGATCTCGAGGTAAAGACAGCAGAGAAACACTATGCATCTTGGCATCAATACTCATTAAAATCATGGTATCGGAAAGATTTTCCCCAGAATGTCCTTTCCCTCCCACACCTAAAACAAGAATATTCGTCAGTCCGTGCGAATCAACTGGAAGCTCTTCTCCAAAAGTAGAAATAATAATTTTTTGCTGAAGAGAAGAAAATGAGAGAGAAGAAGAAAATTGAAAAACTAAAAAAACGATCAACCCAATAATGCCAGAAAAAAATAAAAAGATAATCTTCCAAGATCTCATTACTCGATGATTTTCTGATGCTTCATAATTAATAATCGGTGCTTTTTTTATAATTTTTTGAGGAGCAGGAGGCGGAATAAATACTGCTTCTGACTTTTGAGAAAGAATTGATGATTGTTTCATTTTTTCAGAAACCTGTTCTAAAAAATCCTTTGGAGGTTTTTGAAAAGAGAAAATACGAAAAAATAATTGTCGAACGCTTTCCCAAAAAGTGTGAATATTTTTTAAAATATTTTTTTTTCGAGCTACTTGGCGAAGATTTCTTTTTTGAAAAGTCATAAAACGTATACTGAAGAATAAAAAAATAAATAGAAATCCCCTCTTTATAAAAAACGGGAAGAACCATTTCTATCTCCTCTTTTTTTAGTGTAC
>CAIRYL010000026.1 GCA_903882825.1 uncultured Candidatus Peregrinibacteria bacterium
GGAATTATTTTTTCCAAAAGTACCGTTGGAGATGGTTCTATGAGAAAGTCGAGATTGTATTCTGTATGAATTTCGGATGAGGAAAGATTCGCAATATCACGTTTTTCCTTTTTTTCATCTATTGGTAGCAGAATAGAATTTCGTACTTTTTGAGACAACGGTGAAATATAATCTGTCCAAATCACTTCTGCTCGTGTTATTCGTCCAGAAAGGACTTCTTCTGCTATTATTTGAGAAATACCTCTCATTTGAGAGGGGAGAGGATTTGACGATACCATATCATAAAAAGAGGCAATAATGTTCTCTTTTATCCCAGCAGTTCTCATGAGTACCTGTTCTCCTTTTTTCCCAATAACAATAAATCGAGCATTTCTATCTTTTCGTTCTTGTAAAAGGCGAAATAAAAATTTTAAAACATTTGAGTTAAAAGATCCACAAAGACCTCTGTTGCTCGTAATAATAATATACAGATCAGTATTGCCGGTTTTGTTGGCTATAAATGGGTGTATTACGCCATCTGCTGTTCCATTTTTTTTTAATGCTTTTGAAATTTGTTGTAAAATTCCAATCATTCCATTGGCGTATGGACGAATTGCCATAACGGCTTCTACCGCACGACGCATTTTTACACCAGAAATCATTTCCATTGCTTTGGTTATTTTCCCAGTGGATTTGACTCCTTTTATTCGCCGGCGTATATCTCGTACAGAAGCCATGAAAAGAAAAAGGAAAGAATATTAAAGAGAAAATGTTTTTTTAAATTCTTCTAAAAATTTTTGAAGAGACGCCTCTGTTTCTTCAGAAATTAATTTTTCAGAAGAAATTTTTTCAAGGATTTCCCTTCCGGTTACATCGAGAGACATTAAAAATTCTTCTTCAAATCGAGAAATATCATCTACTGGGATACTGTCTAAATATCCTCTGGTAAGTGCATATATAATAATGGACTCTTTTTCTACTGATAAAGGACTAAATTGTGGTTGTTTTAAAACTTCAACCGCTCTTTTCCCGCGTTCGATAAGGTTTCTTGTTTTTTCATCTAAATCTGATCCAAATTGCGCAAATGCTTCTAATTCTCGAAATTGTGCAAGATCAAGACGAAGTTTTCCGGCTACTTGTTTCATTGCTTTAATTTGTGCCGAAGAACCTACTCGAGAAACAGAAAGTCCTACATTTAATGCCGGACGTACTCCTTTATAAAAAAGATCAGACTCCAAATAAATTTGTCCGTCCGTAATAGAAATAACATTAGTGGGAATGTATGCTGAAACATCTCCCGCTTGTGTTTCAATAATTGGTAATGCTGTTATAGATCCGCCCCCATTTTCTTCATTTAACTTTGCAGCTCGCTCCAAAAGTCTGGAATGAAGATAAAATACATCTCCTGGATAGGCTTCTCGTCCTGGAGGACGTCTTAAAATAAGAGAAATTTGTCGATAGGCAACGGCATGTTTTGAAAGATCATCATACACAATGAGCACATCTTTTCCCTTGTCCATAAAATATTCTCCGAGTGCGCATCCAGAGTACGGTGCAATAAAAGAGAGAGATGCTGGTTCAGAAACTCCTGCAACCATAACAGTGGTATATTCCATAGCTCCCGCTTTTTCAAGTTCTGCAGTAATACGAGCAATTTTTAATGCTTTTTGCCCTATTGCTACATAAATACAAATTACATCTTTTCCTTTTTGATTTAGAATCGTGTCAATGGCAATCGCAGTTTTTCCAGTTTGACGATCTCCAATAATAAGCTCTCTTTGTCCTCTTCCAATAGGAATAAGAACATCGATTGCTTTAATTCCGGTTTGCAGTGGTTGGTGTACTGATTTTCTGGTCATAACGCCTGGTGCTACTTTTTCAATTGGATATTCTGCATTGCTTATTATGTCTCCTTTTCCATCAATAGGTCTTCCCAAAGAATTAATAACTCGTCCGATCATGGCTTCTCCTACTGGAATTGAAAGAATTTTTTTTGTTCTACTGACCACATCACCTTCTTTTATATTTTCAAAACCTTCTAATATCATTACTCCTACTTCCGATTCTTCCAGGTTAAATGCCACTCCTACTGCACCACTTTCAAAGTGAAGCATTTCAGAAACCATCACATCCGAAAGCCCTGAAACACGTGCTACTCCATCGCCTGACTCTAATACTTTCCCAAATTCTTCTTTGATGGCAGAAGAATCAAATGAAGACATTTGTTTTTTGAGTTCTTCGAGAAGAGTATTCTGATTTTGTTGAGACATAAAAAAATAAAAAAATAGAACGGAGAGAGTTTTTTAAATTCCGAGATGATGAGAAAGATGAGCTATTTTTCTTTTCACACTTCCATCCCATCGTATTTCTGGAGAAGAAATAATGGCGCCACCAATAATATGCGGGTTTACGATATACGAAACTTCATATTGTTCGGCTGGGAAAAGAAGAGGGAGAGAGCTTTCTATACTTTTTTTTACCTCAGGAGAAAGGGGAGATACAGTTTGAACCAGTATTGGAATTTTTTTTTGCAGTGCAAAAATTTGAGATTCTATAGTAGAAACAATACGTGAAAAACGATGAAATCGCTTTTTTTTTCGAAGGAAAACAATATATTGAGAAACGAGCGCAGGGATTTCTTCTGGAAGACATTCCTGAGAAAGCTCAATAAGAAGGGCTGACAATTGTTTTTCGGAAATAACCATGAATAAAAAAGAGGAAATTATAATTGAATATCTTTGAGTGTTTTTTGAAGAAAGACTTCGTCGCTTCCAGAAGAAATTTTTTCACGAATAATTTTTTCTACTGCTATTACTACTACTCCTGCCAGTTCTTTTTGTGCATCAGATACCATTTGTTTGGTCATTTCTGCCGACTGTTTTTTTGCATCTTCCAAAAAACGATCAGCAGATTTTTGTGCATCGAGTAAAATTCCGGCACTTCGTTCTTTCGCTACAGTATCCGCCTTTATCAGCAAATCTTTTGCTTCTTTATGAGCGTTTCCTAAAATAGCAGATTCCTCTTGTGCTACTTCTTCTAATCGTTTTTTAGCAAGTTCAGCGTCTCGTAAGCCCTGTTCAATTTTTGCAGATCGTTCATCCAAAAATTTGAGCATTGGACGATATGCAAAATACGAAAGAACACCAAAAAGAATGACAAAATTAACGGTTTGAGCAATGAGTAAGCTCCACTGAATACCCAGTTGAGAAAGTGATTCCATAAAGAAATATATTAAGAAAGAATCTTAAAGGCTATAACAAGCGCATAAATAGCAATTGCCTCTGTAAACGCTGCTCCTAAAAAAACAAGAAGTTGAATTTTTGAACTGGCTTCAGGATTTCTTCCAATAGCTTCAAAAGCTTTTCCGAATAAAAATCCCATTCCAATGCCCGGTCCAATAGCTCCTAAACCAATAGCCAAAGCGGCTCCTACAAATTGCAAAGATGAAACGTCCATAAAAAAAGAAAAAAAAGAAAAAAAGAAACTAATGTTGTGCCTCTGTCATTGCCATTTTCATGAAAACCGTAGTGAGCATTGCAAAAACGGTTGCCTGAATAAGCCCTGCTAAAAGTTCAAGAGCCAAAAATGGTAATGGTAGAAAATAGGGGAGTAAGTGAAGCATCGTGGTAAGGAGTACTTCTCCCGCAAATACATTTCCAAACAAACGAAAAGTAAAGGAAAGTATTTTTGCGAGTTCGCTTACAATCTCTAAAAGACCTAAAAAAGTACCAATAACATACGGTTTATGAAAAGGGCTAATAAGAAATTTTTTTCCGTATCCCCAAAGTCCTAATGTAAAAATCCCAATTAATTGCACTCCTATAACTACTGACAAGGAAAGTCCCAGCGTAAAATTTAAATCAGCAGAAGTGCTTCGTAAAAATGGAATAATGGTTGTATGTCCTTCTGAACTGTGTAAGAGTCCTATTGTTCCTACTCCTGGTAAAAGACCAATCCAGTTTGAAACAAGGATAAATATAAAAATTGTAAAAATAAGAGGGAACGCTTTTCTCGCTTGTTCTTTATTTTGCATAATATCTTCTATGGCACCTAACGCGCCTTCTATCATGACCTCTAAAAGTGATTGCCATTTTTGAGGAACAATTTGTTTTTTTGAAACTCCCCACAAAAATAAACCAATAAGAAGCGCACTCACGAGTACTCCTATAAGAAGAGAATTGGTAACGAAGAAATTTCCGATGGAGAAGAGGTGCTCAGCAGCAATAGAAATTTCAAATTCCATGAGTTGCCAGGGGATAATTTCACGCCGAATGTAGCATTGTTAAAAAATGGAGACAAGTAAAAATTTTCATCATTTTCCAACTCTACACGAAGCTACTGCCCGCTTTTCTTTTTCAGTCATTCTCGCATACATTTCTGGTGTAATAGTGGTTATTATTTCCTCTTTTGTATTAAAAATATCAACACCCGTATGTGTTGTTATTCCGTTTTTATCTCCAAAAGGGCTATTTCCATCATGATCCTTAATGAGATCGTGTATTTGTTCTAATGCCACCATCATTTCTTCCAAGACATCTGGAATGGTAATGTGAGGTGTAAGAATAGGAGATCCATGTTGAGCTGCAAATCTAAGAGCCCCGCATCCTCCACAATTACATGTTTTGCCATGTACTTCTCCTTCTTTTACAAATGTGGCATGTGCAGTAACGAGTGATATTTTTTGGTCAAACCGCATTAACATTTCTAAAAGTTGATCTCGTAGTATTTTTTGTTCTGGAGGAAGTACATCTATAAGATGATCAGAAAGGTACATTCCTCCTCCTGCCACCGAAAGACCAACGGTATGTTCTTTCCCAAAAATATCCAATAAAATTCTTTTCAGTTTTTGTGAAACTTCTGGGTTCACATATCTCGTATCCATACATCTCATCACCATTTCCATGGTATCGGTTTGAATTTTATGCTTATTCTTTGCTTCCCAAACAAAAAAATTTCTATCTTCTACGTGCACTAACTTTCCTTTTTGTGTAAATGCTTCTGCTATAGTGTGTGGGTCCATGCCACCGATGTTTTCTAGTCTTTGTACACCTCCTGGCATTACGGTTCTATACAGTCGAATCCTTCCTCCAAGGTGTTTTAGTCTTTGCGAGACGGCACTTAAAGAAGGGGAACTTTTAGCACCGGTAGCGACGAGTGCGGTACTATGTTCATTATCGTCATCTTTATTTTTATGAATATTGATTAATTCTTCCCATGTTATGGGTTCACCACGAAGACCCTTGGCATCTGGATCCATTCTATATAATCGTCCTCCATAACATATTTCTTCTCTTCCTGATTTTTTGGTGGTTTTAATACCTACAATTCTCACATCTCCACGAAATTGTGTTTCTGCTAGTTCTATTAATCCTTTATTTTGTTTCATAAAAAAACAGTAAAAATGCATTCATAATCCAATTTTTTTGGGTGGCATTTTATTATTGTTTTTATTTTTTGCAAGAGATTTTTTAATCAAAATAAAAACCATAAAATATGGCTTTCTTTCACAATTTTTTTATTATTTTTTTAGGACTTACGAATGAAATTTCTCAAAATGCCTTCTCTCCGTTCATCCCCGAGATATCTTGGCGGTTACAATAGGATATTCCTATAATTTTGCGTACGTCCTATTTTAGAGTTTTAGCACCATCCGAAAATGAGAATTTGGAAAATCATTTTTTAAAGCCGTGAGTATATCATTTTTTCTCAGTAAAAAAAGATGTGACCATCCACTGGAAGTTGCACGAACAAAAATTTGGTTTCCTTTTACTTTTACAGGAATAATCATTTTTTCTGATTCTTCTCCTAAATATATGGAAATATATTGTGTACATTTTTCTAAAATGTATCCCGCGTATGCTTCTTGTGAAAGATTTCTGGTTTTGAGTATTTGGGGAAGAATTTTTGAAATTTTCATATATGATCTTTAAAATAAGGATATTTATGTGAGGGGATGGAAAGTACAAAAAGAGTATATCAAAAAAAAATTACAATATGGGAAATACTCATTTTCCTTTGTACAAAATATTCATTTTATAAAA
>CAIRYL010000027.1 GCA_903882825.1 uncultured Candidatus Peregrinibacteria bacterium
ATATTTGGAAAAATGATTTTTCAAAATCTCTTTCCCTCATTCAAAAAGCGAATCGTATTCTTGGAGAAAATCATCTCATACTTGCTCCTTCTTGTTCGCTTTTATATGTTCCTATAACACTTGCCAATGAAAATAATATGGATGCTGAGATGAAGAGTTGGACAGCTTTTGCCACGGAAAAACTACAAGAAATTACGACACTTGCCGATTTAGCACTCAGTGAAAATGGAGATGAAGATCCTCGATATCATGAAAATCAAAGTTCTTTACAGTCTCGGTCACACAGTCCACGTATTTTTCATGATGGACTTTCTGAACCATCATCTTTAAAAAAAGAAATTCCATTTTTAGAATATTCAGTATTACAAAATCCTTTTCAAAAAAGGAAGATTCCTATCCCCTCTGCATTTAAAAATATATTTCCATATCCGCAAGATTTTGATGTTATGAACAAAAAGAGAGAAATAGGCGAAATTTCTATGCACGAATTTCAAAAATATTTAGAAGAAGAAACGAGAAAATGCTTACAAATTCCAGAATTTATAGAATTAGAAATTATTTGCGATGATGACTCTTCTCAAAATAAAGATTCAGAGTACACCAGCATACAAATGAAAGGATGGATGGATACGGAAAATGGATGGATACAAACCTCTCGATTGGAATGGAGTAAACCACCTATTTTATTTGGAGATGTTTCACTTTCTCCCAGAGAAAATAATTTAGGGGTAACACCAGAAATTATTGTGGGACCACTCACCCTTTTATATAAAAGTTTTGTCCGAAATGATTACCCAATACAATACGTTGCAGAACAAATCGCGAGAGCATTACAAAAAGAAAGGCTACAAATAATACAAAAAACGGGAAAAGAAATAAAAATCACCGAACCATCATTTTTGGAAATGCTTCCTTTGCGCAAAGCCAATATTGCAGAATATTTTAAATGGTCAGGCGCCTGTATAGATATTATTTTTGAAGAAAAATAAATTCGAATATCTGTTCTCTTCATTCTAACATTGTTCGATTCTCTTATTGAATATTTTATGTATTATTCACTTCTCAGTGCATCTACAGGATCTAATCGACTTGCCTTTAGTGCTGGATAAAATCCAAAGAAAATCCCCACCGAAACCGAAAATACAAATGCAATAATCACTCCTGTCGTAGAATATACCAAATACCATCCTTCCAATTTATTGAGAAGTGGAATAGCCGATTCTCCGACGGCAATCCCTATACTCCCTCCCAAAAGAGAAAGCATCATTGCTTCTAGCAAAAATTGGAGAAGAATATCTCCTTTTTTTGCACCAATTGCCTTTAAAATACCAATTTCTTTGGTTCGTTCTACAACAGTTACAAACATCACGTTCATAATTCCAATCCCAGAAACAATAAGAACAATAGTCGCCACCGCCGTGAGAAGGATGGTAAGTGTTTGAGCCGAAGATTGAGCAGATGAAACCATGCTTCCCGCATCAAACATTCGAAAATCATCCTCGGCAGTGCTTTTAAGTTTATGATGTTCACGAAGAATTCCTGAAATTTCTTCCATTGCTGTAGGCAAAACACTTACAGAATTTGCCAAAAAAATCAGCATAATACGCCCCTTACTTCCGAGAATACTTTTCTCAGCAGTGAGATATGGGACAAAAACACTGTCATCATAGGATGCCAATCGGGAGCTCACTCCATTTTTTGCTAAAACACCAATTACTTGAAATTTTTTTCCACTCACACTTACAATTTGACCAACCGCAGAAGAAACTTCGGCACCAAATAAATCTTTTGCAATGGTATCTCCCAGAATAACAATTCTATCACGGGATCCATACTGCTGTGACGTGAAAAGTTCGCCTGTAGATAACTGAAGATTCACAGCAGAAAAAAAACTATTTTGCACTCCAATAACCGATTTTGATTCAGAAAATTTTCCAAAAGAAACTTCTGTATTTCCACTATATGAAGCAGTACCAGATCGAAGATTCTCAGAATCACTCATGACCACCTCCACATCTCCTGCTTTTAATTTTGAACTTGCCGTTTGCCTCCCCCCACCTCCACCACCTCCACCACCGCCCATTACAAGAATAGACTCCACGCTCATATTTTTATATTGTTCATTTATTTTTTCCTGTGCTCCGATACCAATTCCTACTACTGCAATAACAGTAGAAACACCAATAATAACCCCCAACATAGAAAGGAGTGTTCTCATTTTATTCGCCATAAGCGCATCGAATGCCATCAAAAAATATTCAAGATTCATATTTTGGAAGAATTTGGAGCAAGAAAAATTAGAAAATTAAGGAGAAACGTGATAATAATTATGATTCACAACTTTTCCATCCTTTAAAAATATAATTCTATCGGCATATTTTGCGACCTCAGGTGTATGTGTCACCATAATGATGGTTTTTCCTCTTTTTCGAAATTCTGTAAAAAGTTCCATCACTTCTATCCCCGTTTTACTATCAAGTGCTCCGGTTGGCTCATCTGCTAAAATAATTTCTGGATCATTTAAAAGCGCGCGAGCAATAGAAACCCGCTGTTGTTGCCCCCCTGAAAGTTCCGACGGTTTGTGACCCATGCGATCAGAAAGACCTATTTCAGTAAGAATTTGCCGTGCCTTTGATTCTCTCTGAGATACAGACATCCCATTATAAAACCCTGGAAGTGCAACATTTTTAAGCGCCGTCATTTTTTGAATAAGATGAAACTGTTGAAAAATGAATCCCATCATTTTATTCCGAATAGTCGCCAGAGAAGTATCATCTCGAAGGGATGTAATATCTTGTCCTCCTAAAACATATTTTCCAGAATCCACGGAATGAAGACATCCTATTATATTTAAAAGTGTTGATTTCCCACTTCCACTTTCTCCCATCAGCACTACAAATTCGTTTTCTTGGATTTCCAAATCTATTCCCCTTAAAACTGGAATTTTTTCTCCGTTTGAAAGAAAATATGATTTTTGAACGCCATCCATTTGAATAATGGAAGACATTATTTTTTATAAAGAATCACATCCCCTTCCTGTAATCCAGAAAGAACCTCTACCACTTTCCCATCAGTAAACCCCGTAAGTACCTCTCCAAAACTTCCATCTTTCTTTTGTACCATTGGTTTTCCTTCTCTATTTTTTACAGCAGAGACGGGGATAGTGAGTACATTTTTAGTTTCTGATTGAATAAATTCAATATATGCGGTCATCCCCTCTTTCATTCCTTCCGTATTTTTTTCAGTAATTTTGGTGGTCACAAGATAAGTCACAATTCCACTCGTAATGACTGCAGTATTCGCAATCGCGGTGACTTCTCCTTCTAGTTTTATACCATTTAGTGATTCAATCGTAATGTAAGCCTTTTGTCCTTTTTTAATTTTTGCAATATCTACTTCTTCCAAAGAAGTCTGTACTTCAAAATTATTTTCACTCAAAATAATAGCGGCAGGAGTAGTACTATCAGAACGAACCACTTCCCCTTCCTCAACATTCATCGTCATCACCTCTCCATCAATCGGAGAAATAAGTTCAACATTTTTTAAATCATCTTTTGCTTTTTGGAGCTGAATTTCCATGTTTTCTACCTGTTTTTGAAGACTTAAAGTATCAATAGAACGGGGAGGTGCCTTTTTATCTCGTAATTGAGCCTCCGCAATAGCAACTTTTATTTCTGTTGTTTTTTCATCAATTTCGGCATTTGCTTTTGCATTTTCTAGTTTTCTTTTAGCGCTTTGTAAATTTTGAATGGCTTCAAAAACCTGATCATTGCTTTTAAGTGAAGTAGTACCCATACTCGCTTCTTGTTTTTCTAAACTTTTTTGTACAGTTTGAAGTTTATTTTTTGCACTTAAAACCGCATTATCATCAGAAATCAATTGTTTTTGAGCATTCAGTTCCGCAATGTTAATATTTTGAATTGATTTTGTAAGAGTCCCAAGCATATTTTCTAATTTTGTTTTCTGAGAAAGAAAAGAATCCTTATATGTTTTGAGAGTATCAGAAGAAAGTCCTGAACCAGTAGAAGTTTCATCAAATCCTTTTAAAATGGCATCAACAAGAGATATAGCAGAGGAAAACAATAATTTTATATTTTTTATACGATCTAAAATATTTTCTTTTTGAGAAGAAAGTAAAAGAGATGATTCATCTTCATATTTTAAAAAGGATGTCTCTAATATTTTATATTCCGTTTCCACCAGATTTCGCGTGCGTTGATTATTCCCTGAAAAATTTAAAATACCATATCCAACACCTCTTAAATCCAATACTAATGCTCCTTCGTTTAAAACATCTTTTACATCACTGAGGGCAGTACTGGTTTCAATTTCTGCATTTTCATAGGCTTGTAATATTTTTTGTTCCACATCAAGAGTATTTGATACTTTATTTTTTTCTGCCATATCTACATTATTTTCCGCAATTTCAATGTCAAATTTCGCGGAAGTAATATCCGAATCAGTAACAATAGCAGAGGTAGAAGAAGAACTTTTTGCGTATTTGAGATTTCTTTCAGCAAGACGAACACCACTTTCGGCATCCATGATATTGAGCTTATTATTCATTTTTGATTGATCAAGTGTTATTTTTGCGGTTTCTAAATTTCTTTCTACCGTAAAAATATCCAAGCTTGTTGTTCCCATTAGTTTTTCCTGTAAATTTGCGCGTGCTACTTCTACGGCTATTTCAGCTTTTCGAAGATCTAATTCCAAAGTATTTGTATCAAGTTTCGCAATAGTTTCACCGGCTTTCACATTTTCCCCTTCCCTACGTAAAACTTTTGTAATTTTACCGCCAATCGCAAAAGAAAGCGCTACGTTGTCTGCATTTTTTACTGTCCCATCAGATTGAATCGCAACCGTAATATCGCCCTTTTGAACTGTATAATCAGCAAGCGCTACAACCTCTGGAAGAGAAGAAGTATTCACTCCTGAAAAAAACCAAAAATATATCAAAATACCAGAGAGAAAAATACTTCCCAGAAAAAGGCGAAATGGGGAAATAAAACTCTTCCAACCCTTCGTATTCTGAGAGAGTTGAACAAGAAAAGGAGATTTCATGAAGCAGAGGGGGAAGAGGATTGAGAACGATTCCGAAGAACAACCGTATTTGCAATAATTTTCCCATTTTGTTGGGTTGTCCACAAAGTAATATTCCCACCTATTTTTAAATCAGCTAAAGATGCTTCCGTAAATAAAGGTTTTCCGTCTGCACCACGAGACTCCTTTGCCATTAAAATTCCGACGGGAATAAGAATTTTTTCATCTTTTGTTGGAATTTTTGCCATCGCATCTCTCATTTTTTGCCGATCTGAATCATTTATTTGTGGTCCTCCTGCCCCTCCACCTCCAAATCCACCAGGCATCCCACCGGTTAATCCGCCTCCAGGATTTGGTGCCATTCCTCTTGCACTTTCTAATATTTTTTTACATCTTCCGGTATATTGGTCATATCACGTGTGGAAATAATTGCCTCATTTCCGACTAAAGATTTGAGTGTCCCTACTGTATTTGGCTGACTTGTAGGTTTCGTAAAGGAAAAAACTTCTAACGGAGATGAGGACGAATTTTCGTTTTGAGAAGATAGAGAACACCCCGATAGAAATATCGAAAGGAGAAAAAATGGAATTGCCAAATAAAATTTTTTCATAAAAAACATAAAAAAAGAGAAAATACAAAAGGTAATACGCATTACTCGTTCTTTCTCTTTCACAAAAAATAAAATATTTTTATACTTTATTTCTCCCTTCCCATTTTTATTCAATTCCTTTTTCTTATCTCTGCTCGAGCATCTCCACAATACAAATATCTCTCAATTTCTCCATTTTTATTCACTCCGTCACTGGTGTTACTCATAGATTTCCCTATTTTTATATCAATTTTTCAATATTTCCATCCACGTCGCAAATAAAATATTTCATGAACAAGGGTGTATAGAATATAGTACAGTATGTTTTCCCTCCGTTACCACCTTATTCGCTTCTATTCTTGAGGAAAGACTGAAAAAGCCAACCTCTACAAATAATCCCTTGAGAAAAAAGACTTCTGCAGACTTTCCTTGAATCTATAGTGGCTTTTTTTAATCTTGTAAAAATTATAAAAAAGGAAAACAATACCGACCGGTCGGTATTGTTTTATATGAAAACTCCTCACGGAAATACTCGGGAAATTATTATTAACACTGTAAAATCTCAGCTTCGTACTGGGGAAAGTACTATTTCTATGAGTCAAATTGCAAAAGCATCAAAAATAAGTAAATCATCTCTGTATTACTTTTTTACGGATAAAAACGATTTACTCGCAACCGTAGTACTATCACTTTTTGAAGAATGTGAACTCAGTACGGAAGACATTTTAGAAAGCACTCGTCCTGCAGATGAAAAATTGCTCTTTATGATGGAGGTAATGGCAGAAATGGCACAAAAAGAAAGTGCTATTACTCATTTTATTTTTCGAGAAATTCTTCGTGAAAATGCTATTTTTTTAAAAAAAATTTTTGAACGACGAATTCTGAAGAAAAAACTATTTATAAAAATATTAGAAGAAGGAAAAAATTCCAACGTTTTTCGCACATTTGATTCTGAAAAAACCTCAGAAATTTTGCTAGGAATGCTTGATTTCTGTATCCTTACCAATGCGTTACCGGTTATTCCCCCTACTGATCATCAAAAATTATTTTCTCAACTCATTTTTCTTTTACGTATTTAAAAATATGAAAATTTTTACTCCTTTTGTTTTTGTTTGCTCCCTCTTCTTTTTTTCTGCTTGTGGAACAGTAGAAAACACTGCACCTCCTCCAGATGCTACTCCTTTGGCAGTTCCCGCAATAAAAACCAGCATACAAGAATTTTCTCCGCAAATTTCCGTTTCTGGAACGTTAAAACCTTCCGAAGAGTTCACCATTGCTTCAGAAATTTCAGGAACTGTTGCCAATGTTCTTATTAATGAAGGAGAAGTAATAAACAGTGGTGAGGTTTTAATGGTACTCGAATCTGGAACAAATTTAGTGCAAACGGCATATCAATCTGCCATTAGTTCATACGAAAATGCTAAAAAATCTGTAGAACTCACCAAAATCGCAGTCGCACAAGATGAAAAAAATTCTCTTATCGCCATAGAGCAAAGTAAAATTGCAGTTCTTCAGAGTGAACTTTCATTAAATACTGCTAAAAAATCAAAAACATTTACTCAAAAAACAGGAGACGCTCAAAGAGAAATTTCTCAAAAAACACTAGAAATTGTGCAAAAGGAGGTAGAAATTGCGAAACAAAATATAAAACAACTCCAAGAAAATGAAGAAAAAACGAAAAAAAACCTTTTAGAAAATTCAGGGAATGCCCTTTCCAGCGCAATGGTTGATTTTAGAAAATCAATAAATATGTTAGATGAAATTTTAGGGGTAAGTGTAAATAATGCAGATAGCAATGATGCTTACGAAGATTTTATTTCTCGCCAAAATCAACAGAAATTTTTAGCATCACAAAGCACTTGGAAAACTGTATATACTAGTTTTACCACCCTCGAACAAGAATTTTCTGATTTTTCAAAAATCCCGTATGCCTCGGCAACTGCGGATGAAATGGTGAGTATTTCTGATCATATTTCAGAAGAAGCAAAAGTCATCCGCTCTTTGTTACGAGATACTGAAACAATTCTACAAGAAGCGGTTACAGGATCTTCTTTTAGTAGTAACGACCTCGCATCTCTTCGCTTAAAAGTAACGAGCTCTCAAGTATCACTCGAAGCAAATATTTCGGCACTTTCACATGCTCGACAAGCAATTTCTGATTTTGCAATTCAAAGTCCTCAACGCCTGAGCAATGCAGATATGAATATTACCATTTTAGAGTCTCGTGTTCTTTCCGCCAAACAAGCAGTAGAACAAAGCAAGGGATCACAATCTCTTCAAAATGTCAGTACCAACTCTCAAGAAGAAACCGCTCGAAATAATCTCAATAATGCAAAAAAAACGCTCGAATCTGCCACTAATAGCTTAGGATCCGTTCGAGCAAGGAATAATATTTCTATCCAATCATCAACTGCCCAGTACGATTCTGCAAAGGCAATGTTAGATTCTGCACTTTTAAATCTTTCAAAACTCACTATTCGTGCCACGAGTCCGGGAACAGTTACTAAAATTTTAGCACAAGATGGGAATACCATTTCTCCTGGGACACCCTTATTTGTAATGGGCGAATTTGGATCATTAAAACTTATGAGTGATATTTCTTTTTCTGAACGTATGGCAGTAAGAATTGGAGATCCTGTACAAATTTTCATCGAAGACAAGCCAGATGCGATCATTGGGACGGTCTCCAATATTTTCCCTTCTGCCGATGAAGTAACCAGAAGAATTCCATTAGAAATAACCCTCCAGAATAATAAGGATATCCCTGCAAATATTTTTGCAAAAGGAATTATTAAACTCCCTCAAGAAATGGCGATCCTTATTCCTCTTAAAAGTTTGGTATCTCAAACCCCAACACGTGTCTTTGTTTTAGTACCAGAAGGAAATTCTCAAAATTATAGAACAGAAATAAGAGATGTGGTACTGGGAAGAGTAAATGGAGAACAAGTGGAAGTACTGGATGGAATAAAAGAAGGAGACATTATTATCTCAGAAAAAATGCTCACCTTGGATGTTGGACAAATAGTAACGCCTACTTTTCCCTCTCTTGAGAAACCAATAGAAGAAAAAACTCCGTCGTCCTCTCCAAATACAAACACACCTTCTGTGTCAAAAAATTTCACTCGTTTTCTGTTTGCAAAAAATACAAAAGAAATGGCGTTTTCTCCACGATAATATTCTTTTTGTAGTGTGAAAAACAACCAGCACCCTCCATTATTTTTAATCTTCATTTCTTTCTCATTTAAAAAAGTCCCGAGAATCGGGACTTTTTTAAATAGATATGATGGATATGAATAAAAAGATCTATGCGTATACTTTTTCTACGATTTTTGCAAAAATATCAGCATTTCTCGCACCAATATCTGCCAACATTTTTCTATTTACAATCATCTTTTTCACCGTCATGAGATGCATAAACTCGGAATATCTCTTCCCCATTGCTTCTAAACCGGCAGAAATACGAGTAATCCAGAGTTGTCTAAAATCTCTTTTTTTCCGTCTTCTATCACGGTATGAATTTTGTCCAGCTTTTGTAATAGCATTTTTCGCGAGACGATAGAGCTTACTTCTGCCCCATTTATACCCTTTGGCAAGTTTTAAAACCTTCTTATGTCGTGCCTTACGGGCAACACTATTGGTAGCTCTCATATACAAAAAGAAAAAAGAATGAAGAAGAAATAAAATTATGAAGAAGGGAGTAACCTTCCTGCTACTTTTGATTGTTGGTTCGAAAGCGCTACCGTATGAGACGCTTTATTTTTTTGTCGCTTCGATTTTTGAAGCAACAAATGATTATGAGACGCTTTTTCAAACGCCCATTTTCCAGTGCCAGTTTTTTTAAGACGCTTTTTTGCGGCGCTTCGGCTTTTTTGTTTGCCGACTTTTCCAAGCTTTAGAGCCATATAGAGGAGAAAAATTACTTTTTTTTCGAGAGAGGTCTAAACTCTGTTACCATACTTCGCCCCTGCGTTTTAGGCGAAAATTCTTGCTTTCCAAACGCCTCAAGGGCATCTTTCATTTCTTCTAATCTCTTTATTCCAATTTCCGCATGCGATTGTTCTCGTCCTTTAAATTGAAGAATAACACGCACGGGATGTCCTTTCTCGAGAAAGCCTTTTGAGCGATTCAGACGGACCTCAAAATCGTGATCAGAAATTCGAATACCAAATTTAATTTCCTTACATGTTTGAGCCTTTCCCGTAAGTTTTTGGCGTTTTTCTAATTTCTTCTTTTCATAAATATACGCACCAAAATCCATAATTTTACACACAGGCGGTTCTGCATTTGGAGAAATTTCTACCAGATCAAGCCCTGCTGCTTTTGCCTTACTCTTTGCTTCATCAGTAGAAACAACACCAAATTGCTCACCTTTTTCATCGATAAGTCGAACGTTTGGGATACGAATTTCTTCGTTTTTTCTGAGTCGCTTCAAGATGTTTTAAAAAATACTGGTGAATTATAGGAAACACAGGCATCAAGAGTCAAATCATTTTACTTATGATATGATCGCCCCTCTAAAATCATACATGCACGGTAGAGTTGCTCCAGGAGAAAAATCCTCACCAAATCATGCGGAAACGTAAGAGGAGAGAGAGAAAAAACAAAATTTGCAGATTCACGAAGCACAGAAGAATGTCCTAATGCTCCTCCTATACAAAAATAAAAATTCCCACCCTTTGTGTCTCTTAATTTTTCTAATGTTCTAGAAAACTCTTCCGAATTCATACTTTTTCCTCGTTCATCCAGAACCACCAATATACCGCCTTTTGGGATTGCAGACAGTATTTTTTCACTTTCTTTTTTCCGAATTTCTTCTTCATTCATCCCCTTTTTTATAGATTCTTCTGGAAGAACTATGTGTTCTACTTCTGCAAAAGGACGTAGTTTTTGAAGATATTCATGTATCCCCTCTTGTACAAATAATTCTTTTGTTTTCCCAATGGTAACAATAGTAAATTTCATTATTCCATTCCTAAAATATAAGGGGAAATATGCCCCATTTCTACTGCCTTTGAGAGCCCTAAAAGGGACATTTTTGGAGAATATATTTGTGTATTGATAAGATTCACCGCCAGAAATGGACAACAAAAAAGCGCTAACCGAAGAAAAGTTTCTGTATTTTTTGGAAGCATATTTTTAGAACGGAGGAGAGAGACAAGTGGCTTCCAAAGAAATTCTCTTTTGATATCCAAAAGTGCTTTTCGTATAGGAGCACGATCAAAAGAAATATCATGAGTTATTTTTATTTTTTTCTCTTGTACGTTCATTTCCCAAGAAAAATGAATTTTTTCTTCTCTATCAGCAGGACTATAAAACCATAACGGATGCGCAAACACATCATGAAAAGTGGTTTTTATAAATGCTAAAATAGCAGGAATATGCTCTCCCGCAAAGGCAGGATCAAAAAATACAAGCGCTGGATCGTCATTTGGGAAAAAAAATTTATTCCCATTATGATCATCTCCATGGGCGGTTACACATGCCCATTCCTTTTGCCATTTTGGATGTACTATTTTTTGGGCAGATTCGATGAGTGTTTGTAAATTTTCAGGATACTGAGTCCCATTTATTTCCCATGTATATTCTGCCAATTCATCAAACAAAATCGTTGTGTTGTCCGGAAGAGAGAGGTGTTTTTGGAGATAAAAAAGCGAAAGCCGTGATTGGTCACCACATAAACGAGTACTAAAAAGTTGCCATATGGATTCTTGTGTAACGGTTTCTGAAGAAGCAATATGAAGGCTTTGTTCAAAAATTTTTCGTGTTTTTTCGCATGCCTCTCGTTCAGCATTTATAATAGATTCGTATTGAGTTTCGTCATAGGCACCTGTTTCCAAAAATCTTCGATCTTCCCTATCACACACCTCAAAAAAAGTAGGCGCGTTTATGCGCGGATACATCAAGAATTGTTCGCCAGCTTTTGTGCTTTTATAAAGGGGCATAATAACTGGGAATCCTGAGGATTCCAAAAATTCTGCACGATAATATTCACTCACTGTTTCTTTTTCTCCTTCTTCCGCATGAAATTTAAAGAAGAATTCTTCTCCACTTATAAGTCCTAAAAACCCATTCACCGAATTAAGAGAAACCGCAGAAATATTTATTTTTAACCATGCCACTTCTACATGAAAAGTTTCTTCTATAAAAGATTTTATTTTTGGTTCTGCCAAAAGTGGACTCTTTTTCGCCAATACAGAAATTTCAAAAAGAGTCATAAAAAAGCTTTTACAAAAAGAAAAAATGAGAAAAATAACACTTTATAATTCTTTTAAATGGTCTGCCACTATTTTTTTGAGATCTTTTGTACAATGTACACGAAAATGAAATGGATGTGAGACACCATGAAATAAAAGCTGTACAGGAGTCTCTCCCGTATGAGTTTTTAAAATATGAAAAAGCCCTTCAAGTCGCTCTTTTGAAATTTTTTCAGGAATACTTATTTCCCATGGCAATACAGGTTCTCCTGTATTTTCTTTTTTTTCGGAAAGAGATATTTGTTCAGAAATATCTTCATTTCTTTCCTCAAAAGAATCTTCTGGTACTGGAGATTCGGCATCTTCTTCGTCTCCCAAAATTATATTTTCCCCCAATATTTCAGGCATTTCCTCCCCTCCTATCAGTGCTTCTGCTTCCTCTGCCGAAAGAATTGTCTCCTGAGTTAAAAGACCCTGCTCTTCCGCATTTTTCCGTGCTAATCCCAAATCTTCACCAACAATAGTATCTGCTAAAATTTGCCATTCTCCATCTTTTCGCTCTGCTTTTCCGGTAATGCATGCTAATACATCAGCATGAAGCCTCTCTGCGTTTTTTTCGTATGATGAAGGGAAAAAAACCACTTCTATTTTTCGAGTAAGATCTTCAAGCACTACACTCGCCATGGTGGTTTTCTTTTTGGTAATAATTTTTTTTACACTTTCTATAAGTCCACACACCGTAATTGGTTTTTGCGGATTAAAACGTACTTTTTTGGAAATTTGAGCAATAGGGGTCCCCTTTTTTTCTAAATATTTCCCCATCCCTCGTAAAGGATGATCAGAAACATATAAACCTAAAACCTCTTTTTCCAGTCGAAGACGATGCGCTAAAGAAAGAGGTACAACATCTGGAAAGGTTAAGTTTTGCACTTCTACATCCACACTATGAACACCAAAAAGGTCTTCTTGTGCCATAGAAATGTGATTATGATGATCTTTTGCGTATTCTAAAATTTTATCTTCATTCGCAAGAATATTTTCTATTTTTTCATATTCTTCCAATGCACCCCCTTTCGCCAATGACTCTAAAGATTTTTTGTTAATGGCTTTCCCTCCACATTTTGAAAGGAAATCAGCAAAATTTTCAAATCCATCCTTTTTTCGTGCTTCTAAAATTTTTTCTACCACGCTTTCCCCAATACCTTTTATGGCATTTAAACCAAAACGAATAGTATGATCATCTAAAATAGTAAAAGACGCTTCGGACGTTTTTACACTGGGAGGAAGAATGGTAATACCCATTCGACGAGATGCTTCGATATCAATAATTACACGATCGGTATTTTCTTCATCACACGACAGAAGAGACGCTAAAAATTCTACAGGATAATGTGTTTTTAAATATGCAGTTTGGTAGGCAATAAGGGCATAACACGCGGCATGAGATTTATTAAACCCATATCCTGCAAATGGCTCAATTACTTCATCAAAAATTTGAATTGCCAATTTCTCTGCGTGTCCCAACGCTTTTGCTCCTTCTATAAATTTTTCTCTTTGAGCAGAAAGCTCTGAAGCGATTTTTTTCCCAATGGCACGCCGTAAAAGATCAGCTCCTCCAAGAGAAAATCCTCCAAAAATTTTGGCAATTTCTAAAATTTGTTCCTGATACACGGCAATCCCAAAAGTAGGAGAAAGTACTTTTTCGAGTGAAACATGAGGATATTTCACCACTTTTTTCCCATGTTTCCCCGCAATATAATCAGGAATAAATTTCATAGGACCCGGACGATACAACGAAACCATTGCGATCAGGTCTTCAAATTTAGTGGGTCGCAGTTCTTTTAAATATCTCGTCATTCCTGAAGATTCTAACTGAAAAACTCCGGTCGTTTCTCCACCAGAAAGAAGATGAAATGTTTGTTCGTCATCCATAGGAATAGCACTGAGATCTATTTGTTTCCCGTGTTTTTCCAAAATATTCTGGAGTGCTTTTTCTAAAATACTCAGATTCCGAAGTCCTAAAAAATCCATTTTTAAAAGTCCTAACATATCTAATGGTTTTGCCTGATATTGCGTAATAATGGCATTTGAATCTTTTGGAGCCGGCATAAGTGCCGTATATTTTACAATAGGTTCTGGGGTAATCATAATGGCACACGCATGAACCGACACATGACGAATATTCCCTTCAATCCGCTTTGCTGTTTCAAAAAGCGTAGAAAAAATCTCTTCTGTTTTTATTTTTTCGCGTAATTCTTTTGATTGTTCATACGCTTCCTCAAGCGTTGTTCCGGGATGATCGGGAATAAGTTTTGCGAATTCATTCATCTCAGAAAACGGGATCCCAAATACTCTTCCCACATCTTTTACCGATGCACGCGCCGCCATGGTCCCAAACGTACAAACGTGTGCAACACAATCTCGTCCATATTTTTTTCGCACATATTCCAGCACTTCATCTCTCCGAACATCCGAAAAATCAATATCAATATCCGGCATACTTACCCGTTCTGGGTTTAAAAAACGCTCAAAATACAAACCGTGTTGCAGAGGATCTAAATCAGTAATTTGGAGTAAATACGCAATAATCGCACCCGCAGCCGATCCTCTTCCCGGACCAACCGCAATGCCATTATTTTTTGCCCACTGCACAAAATCGGCAACAATAAGAAAATAAGAATTAAATCCCATTTGATCAATCGTCGCTAATTCAAAATGAAGGCGATTGAGAATTTCATGCGCATTGGAATCTTCCATAGAATCCGACACTGTCGATGATTCATTTTGTATATGTTCTTCCTCTATTTTTTTCATGATTCTTTCGTGCATCTCTTTCCCATACCTTTTTTCTATCCCTTTTTCACACAAAAATCGTAAATATTCTTTATCGTTTGTAAATCCTTCTGGAATAGGAAACGTAGGAAGACGATTGATTCCAAACTCAAAATGATATGTGCATCTTTCTGCAATATTTCCTGTATTTTCTACTGCTTCTGGGAAATCGGCAAAATATTCTTGCATTTCCTGCTCACTCCAAAATGAAAGATCCTGATCGAGATACGAAATACGATCTGTATCTGTTTTTTGAAGGCTATATTCCATACAAATAAGCGTATCGTGCACATCACGTTCTTCTTTTTCTAAATAACGCACATCGTTGGTTGCCACAGGAGATATATGAGTCTGTTCACAAAATTTTTTAAAATTTACTTGAAAAGTGCTTTCCAATTCCGATTGAGGACGAGGAGTGGTTTCGATAAAAAGATTTTCTGGCGTAAAAATTTTTTGAAAACGTTTTGCTTTTTCTACGGCTTTTTCCATTTCATTCTGCTCTAAAAATGGAGTTATTTCCCCTCCAGCACGTGGTAAAATAGCAATAAGGTGCGATCCATATTGCTGTAAAAGCTCTTCATCAATACGGGGAACATAATACATCCCTTCTAAATATGAAAGAGTAGAAAGCTGTAAAAGATTTTGATAGCCTTCCATATTTTCTGCCAGCAGTACTATCCGAAACCGTTTATTATCAATCCCTTGTTCTTTATCATGTCTACTTCTGGGCGCCATATAAAATTCTCCTCCAATAATAGGATTCACTCCTTCCTTTTTACAGGCTTTATAAAACTCAATAGCGCCGTGCATATTCGCACGATCGGTAAGGGCTACTGCGGGCATATGGAGTTCTTTTGCCTTGTGTGCTAAATCTTCTGGTTTCGGAAGAGCATCTAAAAAAGAGTAATCCGAATGAGTATGCAAATGAACAAATGACACGAACAAGAAAGAAAGAACAAAAGAAAGTGTATCGAAAAATATCAAATATTCCAAGACGAGGATTTATGAGATTTTTGCCTCAAACGCCGAAAAATCATTTCTACTTTTGTTTTTTGGAGAAGTTCTTGAGGGGAATTATTTATGGGTATAGAATTTTAAAGAATTTTTTAGGAAAAAAATACTTCGTATAATTACGATTTAGGCAAAATTTGCGAAAAAATTAAAAGCATCACTTAATAGGGCATATCTGGCTCTAAAATTTTCCAAAAACTCATTGATTTTTAAAGATGTTTTGAAAAACTTCAGATATTGCCAAAACATGAGGCAAAATCATTTTATCCTCTAAAAGGAATACATTTGTTTTTTTAAATTTAATGATGAAAATAAGCGGTATTTTTGCTCCGTTCTTCCACATAAAATGAATTTTAATTTACAATAATCATGCTCAGCAACAATTTTATAATATCGTTCGAGTTCATAAAGGATAAAATAAATTTTACAAATGAATATCCTTTTAATCTTCCTGTTGTTCAACATCTTGAAAAAATTGAATTCCATAAAAATGTTACTTTTTTTATTGGAGAAAATGGAACTGGAAAATCAACATTATTAGAAGCAATTGCGGTTCAATATGGCTTCAATCCAGAAGGAGGATCAAAAAATTTTAATTTTTCAACACAAGCAACACACTCTCTTTTATCAAATGTAATTCGTATTGCAAAAGGAATTCAGAAGCCAAAAGATGGTTATTTTTTACGAGCAGAATCTTTTTATAATGTAGCTACAAATATTGATCACATTCAAAAAGAAGATGATGAAATGTTACATTCCTACGGTGGAAAATCTCTTCACGAACAATCTCATGGAGAATCTTTCTTTTCACTTTTTCTGCATAGATTTTTTGGGAATGGAGTATATATATTAGATGAGCCAGAAGCAGCACTTTCTCCACAAAGACAATTAGCATTTTTAGTAAGAATGCATGAACTTGTAAAGAAAAATAGTCAATTCATCATTGCCACACATTCTCCAATTATTTTGTCTTACCCAAATGCAAAGGTAATTCAAATCTCCCAAAATGGTTTTGAAGAAATATCATATCAAGATTCTAATCATTATAGTCTTTACAAAAATTTTTTGAATAACCCAGAATACATGTTAAAAAAACTTGAAATTGAATAGTACGTTTTTCTTTTTCCTATTCACCCAAATTTCGCCTCCTCTATTATAAAATAATAAGGAATAAAAAAACATTGAAAAATACGCTTCGGGGTCGTTGCACTTTCTTTTTGGCACTAAAATAATATAATAAGGAAGCTAAAAAGAACCCCTCGCACAACACAGTCTGGCTCGCTCCTGCTGTCGCTCGACCTATATTTTCCTCCGTTTCACTACGGCAAACATCAGGTATACTAGAACGTTGTCGGAAATGCTTTCAAGTCTTATTATAAAAAACATGAAAAACATACTAATCCTACTAATTCTAATAACTTTAACAGGCTGTCAAAATATGGATAATCAAAATCAATCAACAATTAATTCAGAAAAAACCAAGATCAATATCATTATTGAAGAAAATAAAATTTACGAATTGGAATTTGAATTTGATGGAAATGGGAATTGGCGTCCTATAATATACCCTCTTATTCTTTGGAACAAAGAATCGAATACGACTCGTGTAGTGAAATTGCAATGGGAAAATATTGATGATTTTTCTGAATTAAATAATTCTAAAAATGGTGATACAAAAAAAATTATTTTTAAAGTTATTAAAATTTACACAGCACATGAATTTATGAGAGATGTCCCAGATATACTTTCGCCTGAGGCAATATGTAAAATTATTGATGTTAAATAATCGGAGGTCAGGATTGAAAATACATCCGATAACACGGTATATCTGGCTCTAAAATTTTTGTTCAATTCGATTCAAAAAGACTGCTAAAATCATCTCTCACAAATTTTAGAAACACTGATATAATTCAAAAGGAAGTTCCCAAAACTTCAGATATGCCAAAACGTGAGGCAAAATCATTTTAATGATAGTGTATGACAAGTGATAAAATTTCCATCCGCTTTTTTAACGACCGAGAAGTGCGCGCCGTTTGGGACGAAGAAAACGCCAAATGGTGGTTTTCGGTTGTAGATGTTGTTTCCGTGCTCACCAATCAGGATGACTACACCAAAACCCGAAACTACTGGAAATACCTCAAAGCAAAGCTCAAAAAAGAAAATAACCAGGTGGTGAGTAATACTACCCAACTGAAACTTTTAGCCAGTGATGGAAAAAAGTATTTGTCCGACATGCTCGACTACGACGGAATTATCGCCCTTGGAAAAACCTTTCCTGGAACAAAAGCGAACCGATTTATCGAGTGGTTTACCTATAGCGATGAAACCATCGACGGAAAAAGTAAAACCAAAGCCTATGCCTTGTTTGCCAGTTCACTCATTGATGAAATAGAGGTGGGTACTACCAAAGGCTTGCAACAGATTCATGCGTATTTATTTGGTGGACTGTATGATTTTGCGGGACAAATTCGGAAAAAAAATATCGCAAAAGGTGAGTTTCAGTTCGCCATGGCGCAATTTTTAGAAAACACACTCCAGCAGGTTGAAAAAATGCCCGAAGATTCTTTGGAAAATATTTCCGATAAATACATAGAAATGAATATTGCTCACCCGTTTATGGAAGGAAACGGACGAACAACGCGCGTTTGGCTAGATATGATTTTAAAAAAACGACTCAAAAAATGTGTCGATTGGAGCCAAATTGGAAAAAATGAATATATGAACGCTATGATAGAAAGCCCTCAAAACAGCACGAAAATAAAAACTCTCCTCAAAAATGCCCTCACCGATGACATTCACAGCCGTGAAATGTTTATGAAAGGAATAGATTATTCGTATTACTATGAAGAAAATGAATAACCTTATTGCCAAAAATAAAGGTATTTTCTCCGCAAGGCTTCCGAAAACGATTTTAATTTTAGGGGAAAACGGATACAATACAATTGAACTGAATACTGAAATTGCGAAGATTGTGGCAAGGCAGAACGAGCGAAGGACGGCTATTGACGAAATTGTGGCGGATATTGAGGGGAAAAATTCACTCTAAAAGATTTTATGAAAAAAGAAAATTCACAAAATCAGGTAATTATTTATGAAGATCGTGTAGAAGTGCGATTGGAAGATGAAACCGTGTGGCTTTCTCAATCACAGTTAGTGGATCTTTTTCAATCAAGCAAAGCAAATATCAGCGAACATATCAAAAATATTTATCAAGAAGGTGAATTAACTCTCGAGGCAACTGTTCGGAATTTCCGAATAGTTCAAAAAGAGGGTGATAGAGATGTCTCAAGAGATATTGAACACTATAATCTGGATCTTATTATTTCACTCGGGTACAGAGTGAAGTCTGCTGTTGCTACAAAATTCCGTATTTGGGCAACCGCACGGCTTAAAGAATATATGATAAAAGGTTTTACGATTGATTCAGAACGATTGAAGAATTTGGGTGGTGGGAATTATTGGAAAGAGCTTCTTGATGAAATTCGAGACATTCGGAGCAGTGAAAAAGTACTGTATCGTCAAGTACTTGATTTGTATGCAACGGCTATTGATTATGATCCAAAGGCGAGTGAGTCTTTGAAGTTTTTTAAGATTGTCCAAAACAAACTTCATTTTGCAGCACATGGGCATACAGCATCGGAAGTCATTTACTTGCGAGTAGATTCGGATAAACCTTTTGCAGGGCTTACCACTTTCAAAGGAAAACAGCCCACGCAAGCCGAAGCAATGGTTGCCAAAAATTTTTTGGAATTAACCGAGCTAAAAGTTTTAAATAATCTTGTATCTGCTTATTTTGATTTGGCGGAAATCAATGCGATGGAACATCAATGAAAATGGCGGATTATATTCGAGAGCTGGATAATATTTTGAAATCAACAGGAAGAAAAATACTAGATGATGCGGGCAAAATAAGCCACGAACAGGCAATAGAAAAGGCGAATGTAGAATATCGTAAATACAAAACAAAGAATTTAAGTGAAGTTGAGAAATCCTATTTGGAAGCGGTAAAGTCTATAGAAAAAAAAGTTTCAAAAAAATCTAAAAAATAACTATGACCAAATCCAGTACATACAATCTCGTCGCTGAAAATACACAAAGCACTGTGGTATCTGAGTTTATTTCGTTATAAAAAAGAGCTGAGCATTATGAAAGTGAAGATATTTTGGAAAAAGAATTTATTGCTCAACTCGAAACGCAAGCGTATAAATACACGGAATAAAATACAAAAAGAAA
>CAIRYL010000028.1 GCA_903882825.1 uncultured Candidatus Peregrinibacteria bacterium
ATACTTGTTTTTTTTATAAAATATGCTATAGTAAATTTGTAAATACACACATAATTTTATAAAAAATATATGTCATTCGGAATGTTTCAGGTTTCGCTTTTCGGCTCATCTGGTGGGTTTATCCAGTCCCGTCCCCTCTCTTCTTCGGAAGATACCAGAAGAAAAGAGCGTTTACTCGAAAAAAAAATTCGTATTGCCGAAGATGGCTACAATCCACGAGAAATAGAAAACCTTCAGCGTCAAAAAGCACAACTCTCACACGCATAATAAAAATTGTTGCATCTCAAATCATAAATCCGCTACATTTTGGGCGTTTTTTTGTCTTTTTTTATGAACTCTTCATTTCGAAAGCTTTCCCAGGAAGAACCGCAAAAATTAAAAGGAAAAAGAGCATTACTACGGGTTGATTTTAATGTTCCGCAAGAAGACGGGAAAATTTTAGATGATTCTCGAATAAAAGCGACGCTTCCTACTCTTCGTTTCTTAATGGACAGAGGATGTAGTGTCGTTATTCTTTCACATTTAGGGCGTCCAAAAGGAACAGTAATGGAAAAATATCGTCTTACAGAAGTTGGAAAACGTTTAGAAGAACTTTTACAGAAAAAAATTCAAAAATTAGATGTGTGTATTGGAGAAGAAGCACGAGAAGCCAAAAAGTCATTAAAAAATGGAGAAATTCTTCTCCTCGAAAATACCCGATTCCATATTGAAGAAACAGAAAATATTCTTTCTTTTGCCGAAGAGCTTACCGAAGAATGTGATTTTTTTGTACAAGATGCATTCGGTTGTGTGCATCGAGCACATGCTTCTACAGAAGGAGTAGCCCATTTTTTACCAGCAATGATGGGATTTTTAGTAGAAAAAGAAGTAGATACTCTTAAAAATGTTTTTGAAGAAAAAAAATCTCCTCTAACACTCGTAATTGGAGGTGCAAAAATTGATACAAAAATTGGAGTTATTCATAATTTTTTAAAAATTGCCGACAGTATTCTTATAGGAGGAGGACTCGCAAATACATTTTTTAATGCCAAAGGATACGATGTCCAAGAATCATTGGTAGAAAAAGATAAAGCAGAACTCGCACGAAAAATTTTACAAGAAGCAGGAGAAGAAAAATGCCGAATTGTTCTTCCGAGAGATATTATTGCTTCAAAAGAAATTACAAATGAAGCATCTACTAGAGTAGTACACCGAAAAAATGGCGAACTCCTAGAAGCAGGAGAGAAAATTTTAGATATTGGACCAGAAACAATTGCTCTTTTTAAAGATATTATTGCGCAATCTGAAACCATTGTATGGAACGGTCCATTGGGACTTTTTGAGTACGAACCTTTTTCAAACGGAACAAAAACAATTGCAAACGCTATTGCCTCTGCAAGCGCCACTTCTATTGTAGGAGGTGGAGATTCTATAGATGCCATCCACCGCTTTGCTATTCCAGAACATCAATTTTCTCATATTTCTACAGGAGGAGGCGCAATGCTTGAATTTTTGGAAGGAAAAATACTCCCAGGAGTTTCCGTCCTTCGAAAAAACACAGAATGGTAAATATTTTAAAAAGAA